>CAYSZN010000013.1:0-15228 GCA_964435425.1 uncultured Akkermansia sp.
GAGGAGGCCTGCGTGGTCAAGGCGGTCGCCTTCGGGCCCTTCCCTCCGGGGGCCTTCCCGGACGAGGGGCGCGGACAGCTCCCGCGCGTCCGCGACGAGCTCGGGGCGAATGCGCTGAGGCTCTTCGAGATTCCCTCGCTCGATTTCCTCCACGCCTGCGCCGAGAACGGGCTGCGCGTCTTCGTCACGATCCCCTGGACGCAGCATGTCGATTTCCTGAAGCAGCGCAGCGCCCTGGCCGAGGCGGACCGGCTCCTTCTCGAGACGGTCCACCGCTTCCGCGGGCATCCGGCCCTCGCGGGGTATTTCGTCGGCAACGAGATCGAGTCGACCCTGGTCCGCTGGATGGGAGCCTCGCGCGTCGTCGAGCAGATCGAGCGGCTCATCGACCTCGGCCACGCCAACGATCCCGATGCGCTCTTCGCCTACGCGAACTATCCGAGCACGGAATACCTGCTGCCGCAGAACCAGGACTTCGTCGCCTTCAACCTCTACCTCGAGTCGCGCGAGGCCTTCGCAGCCTATCTGGCCCGGCTCCAGAACCTCGCGGGGAACAAGCCGCTCTTTCTCTCCGAGTTCGGAGCCGACGCGAACACGCACGGCGAGGAGGGGCAGGCGGAGATGCTGAAGTGGGCCGTGGAGGAGGCCGCCGCCGCCGGGGTCGCGGGCACGACGCTCTTTTCCTGGAGCGATCTCTGGCAGCGTGGCGGGACGCCGGTGCAGGGCTGGAGCTTCGGCCTCACCCGGGCGGACCAGTCGGCCAAGCCCGCCCTTGGGGCGGTGCGCAGTGTGTGGGAGGGCCTGCGCCGTCCGGGCGACGGAGCCGTCCTGACCAAGACACCGAAACTCTCCGTGATCGTCTGCACCTACCGGGGCAGCGCGACGCTGGTGAAGTGCCTCGACTCCATCGTGGCGCTCGACTATCCCGATTTCGAAGTGGTCGTGGTCAACGACGGCGGCGACGAGCGCGTCGCCGAGATCGCCGCGACCTACGACGGGGTGCGGCATCTCGCGACGGAGCACGAGGGGCTGAGCGCGGCGCGGAACACGGGAGCCGCCGCGGCGACGGGCGAGATTCTCGTCTACACGGACGACGACTGCGTCGTCGAGCCGGACTGGCTGAAGTGGATCGCGGTGGCCTTCGAGAGGGATTCCTCGCTCGGCTGCGCGGGTGGTCCGAACCTGCCGCCGCCGCCGGAGAATACGACGCGCGCCCAGGTCGCGGCGGCTCCGGGTGGGGCGAGCCATGTGCTCCTCGACGACACCCACGCCGAGCACCTGCCCGGCTGCAATCTCGCGGTGCGGCGCGAGGTCTTCGACGAAGTGGGCGGCTTCAATCCGTTGTTCCGCACGGCGGGCGACGACGTCGATTTCTGCTGGCGCGTTCTCGCGGCGGGGCACGGGCTCGGCTTCCACGCGGCGGCCTTTGTCTGGCACCATCGCCGCTTCTCCTACCGCGCCTATTTCCGGCAGCAGATCGGCTACGGACGCGCCGAGGCTCTGCTGATGCCGCTGCATCCCGAGCGCTTCCGCGGGGTCGGCGGGGCCGTGTGGAAAGGGCAGGTCTACGTGACGCGGCGGCGCTTCGGGGCCTTCGTCTACCACGGGCACTACGGCCACGAGCCCTTCCAACTGATGTATCCGGGCGGCGATTCGTGGTTCGGCGAGGTCGCCCTGCATGTGCTCTGGTGGACCGTCGCCCTCCTCCTCGCCGTCGGGGGGATTTTCTTCCACCCCTTGCTGATTCCGGCGGGAACCATGCTCTTCGGCACGGGTTTCGTCGCCTTCGGCAGGGCGGGGCGCTCGCCCATCGCGCCGACCTACGACACGACCGCCTCGCGCTTTGCCCTGGCCGGGCTGATCGTCGCGCAGGGCGTGCTGCGGAGCGGAACCCGTCTGATGAAGGGATGGCGTCACGCGACCTGGGGACGCGGCCTGCGCACGGTCGGCGGCACCGCGGCGGAGACGCTCGCCAAGGGCTGGTGGAAGCTCGGCGACGAGCAGGAATACTGGAGCGACCGAGGGCTGGGCCGGGAGGCGCTGCTCGCCGCGATCCTGAGAGCCTTCCCTGGGGCCGAGGACGATGCCACGGGAAAGACCGACATCGTCCTCAAGCGCGGCTGGTTCTGGAACTGGGCCGTCGTCACGGCGACGGAATATCACGAAGGCGAACGTCGGCTGACGAGGCTGCGGCTCCTCGCCCGTCCGCAGCCGGTGACGAGGATGATCGTGCTGCCCTTGGCGATCCTCACCGAATTCGTGGTGCCGATTGCCTTGATCTATTTGCTCACGAAGGGATTCTCAATGGAGGTCATGGTCGTCTTCGCCGCCTACGCCATTGTGGGCGGCGCTTCCCGCTTCTTCATGTGGGCGAAGCGTCCCCGTTTCCAGCGCATCGCCAAGGAAGCGGGTCTGGAGGTGGCGTGACAGAACGGAACGGGATGAAGCGGAAGCACCGACCGTCCGACGTCGCCAAATCCGTGCCCGCCCGATGGAGTCCGGTAGGGACGCACCGCCGGGGCGTCCGTCGTGGAAGCAGGGACCATCCGACGCGGACGCCCCGGCGGCGCGTCCCTACCGTGGCACCAAAACGGGCCACCGTTCCTGGTATGGCACGGCAACCGGAGACGACATCCTTGGAGAAATCCGACCGATCCGTTCCTCTTCCGCCCTTTCCGCTGGCGTTGGCACCCGACCTTTGCTTTGCTAGGAGGATGATCGCACGCCAGTATCTCTTCGAGGGCCGGGTCCAGGGAGTGGGCTTCCGCTACGCCACGAAGCAGCTCGCCAAGGGCTTCGACGTCCTCGGCTGGGTGCGGAACTGCGAGGACGGGCGCGTCGAGCTCCAGATCATGGGCGAGGAGGAGGAGCTCGACGATTTCCTCCGCGAGCTGCACGACAGCCCCATCGGTCACCATATCCAGGAACAAACCGAGCGCCGCGTGCCGCTTCCCGAGGGTGTGGAGGGCTTCACGATCCGGGATTGAGCATGAGCGCCGCCGTCGAAGTTTCGAATCTGACGAAGGTCTTCAGCCTGGGGCTGAGGAAGGACTATGTCGTCGCCGTCGACAACCTCTCCTTCCGGGTCGAGGCGGGCGAGGTCTACGGTCTGATCGGGCCGAACGGCTCGGGCAAGTCCACGACGATGAAGGTCGTCCTCGGCCTGATGGCTCCAAGCAAGGGGGAGGCGAAGGTCTTCGGGCTCGATTCCGGCGACATCCAGGCGCGCAACGAGATCGGCTTCCTCCCGGAGAATCCCTACTTCTACAAGCACCTCTCCGGCGAGGAGACGCTGCGTTTCTACGGCAAGCTCTGCGGAATGCGCGGGTCGGTGCTGGACAAACGCGTCGCCGAGCTGCTGAAGCTCGTCGATCTCGAGGGCGCGGCGAAGCGCCGCCTCGGCGGCTACTCGAAGGGCATGCTCCAGCGTATCGGCCTCGCCCAGGCCCTCGTCCAGCATCCCCGCCTCGTCATCCTCGACGAACCCACCGCCGGGGTCGATCCGATCGGCTCGCGGCAGATCCGCGACCTCATCCTGCGCCTCCGCGACGAAGGCTACACCGTCTTTCTCTGCTCCCATCTCCTCGAGCAGGTCCAGGAGGTCTGCGACCGTGTCGGTATCCTCTTCCGCGGGCGGATGCGGCGCGAGGGGACGCTCGAGGAGCTGATCGCCATCGAGGGCCAGACCACCCTCACCCTTGAGGGAGCTCCACCCGCCCTGCTGGACCGCATCCGCGGGCTCGTCTCGGAGGACCCGAACGCCCGGCTCCTTGCCGAAGGCCATCCCCGCACCAGTCTCGAGCAACTCTTCATCCAGATCGCCGAGCGCGGCGGCGAGGCTCCGAAATGAATCCCGACCTACCAGCGAACCCCTCCGATCCCCGCGGCGCGATCCGGCGCGCGGCGCTCTTCTCCCCCGGCCGCGTCGCCACCATCGCCTCGGGCACGGTGACGCAGCTGATCCGGATGAAGACCTTCTACTTCCTCCTCGCCTTCGCCCTCGTCGTGGTGGGGGTGGGGAACTTCAACCTGCCCGCGACGCCGGTGCAGGAACTGTCCATGATCAAGAAGGTCTCCTTCGGGACGATGGACCTCTTCGCCTGGCTCTTCGCCATCGTCGCGACGGCCCTGCTCATCCCCCGCGACCAGGAGGACCGCACTCTCTACACCATCCTCTCGAAGCCGGTGCGGCGGATCGAGTACCTGCTCGGCAAGCTCTGCGGCGTCCTCGGCGTCGTGGGCGTCTCGCTCGTGGCGATGTACGCGATCTGCGCGGTCATGATCGGCCTGCGGGAAAATCTCTTCGTCGCCGCCGAGGTCGCGTCGATGTCCGCCGACGGACGCTACACCGAGGCCGAGATCGCCGAGCAGGTCGGGCTGATCCGGCAGCAGGGCCTGCGCCCGGAGCTCGGCTTCGCGGTCCTCGCCTCCTTCTTCAAGGCCGCCGTGGTGGCCGCCGTCACCATCTTCCTCTCCACCTTCGCCTCGAGCTCGCTCTTCACCATCATCGTCAGCATCCTCGTCTTCCTCATCGGCCACGCCCATTCCATGGCCTCCAGCTTCTGGCTCCACGAGTCGGACAACAGCGTCTTCATGCAGATGCTGGTGAAGGTGGTGAAGATTCTCATCCCCGACTTTCAGCTCTTCTCCTTCAGCGAGGGCATCGTGCAGGGCGAGTCCGTGGTCCACGCCCTCGTCTGGCAGATGGGCGGCGTCACCGCCGGCTATCTCGTCGTCTTCCTCCTCCTTTCCCTCCTCGTCTTCGTGGACAAGGAATTCTGATCTTCCCTTCCCGACCGCCGTGAAACGGCTCCTCCAGACGATTCCCCGACCCATCGCCGCGATCGCCCTGCTCGCGCTCTTCGGCTTGGTGCGCAGCCCGGTCGAGGACGGGGTGCGCGAGCGTCTCGTCGCCGCGAGGCTCCTCCTTCCGCCACCGGCGCAGAGCGCCTTCGAGCAGATGGGCCAGTCCGCCCTGATGGGAACTCTCGGAGGGCTCCGCTCGCTCGTGGCCTCCTTCCTCACGCTCGAGGCCTTCGAGCATTTCAGCACGAAGTCGTGGGACGACCTGCGCCAGACCTACCAGATCATCACCAGTCTGGAGCCCCGCGACGAATCGCATTGGGTCTCGGTCATCTGGCACCTCGGGATCAACGCGACGGCGAACATGGAGATCGACGAGCGCCTGCCCACCTTCGAGCGCGAGCGGCGCTTCAACGAATACGCCTTCCAGGCCATCGAGCTGGCGGAGCGCGGCATCGCGCAACTGCCCGAGTCCGCGGCGATCCGCCTGCAGCTCGCCGAAGTCTACCGCGAGAAGCTGAAGGACGACTGCGCCACCGCCCGCGTCTATGGCGGCGTGATCGGCCTGCCCGGTGCGCCTGGCTACGCGAGGCGCTTCCACGGCTACTTCATGGCCCGCTGCCCCGGACAGGAGAAGGAGGCCTACGAATACCTCATGGCCCTCTACCGCGAAGGCGATTCCCAGCACCTGCCCACGCTCATCAAGGAGATCAAGAACCTCGAGGAGAAGCTGTCCATCCCCGGTCCCCAGCGCATTCCCGACGCCGATCCCGACCGTCCCCAGAAAAGGCCCAGACAACCCGCCAACGTGCTGCCGGGCGGGATCGTGGTGCCTTGAGGGGGGCAGCGGGATCCTCAATCCGAGACGGTAGCCTACGGAAGACGCGGAAGGCACGGAACATGAAACCGATGCGTCTTTCACGGCGGGTTTCTTGAAAGGTGGGCGGCAGGAGGCTCGCGTGCGGTGGATCTTCGGCGCCTTCCGCGTCTTCCGTAGTCCCCATTTCCTTTCCGGGATGATATTGTGGTAGGGCGAGGCTGCCGTGCCTTTCCTCTGCAACGGCGCACTGGGACAAGGTTCCGCCTTCGGTTTTCCCAAAATTCACCACCTATCCAGAAGTGGGAGCAGCGCGGCGGCGCTGATCGAACTGCTCGATCGTAGGCCGGATGTCATCGACGCCCTCGTGGAGGTGTGAGGCGGCGGATCGGTGTGCGCAACTCCCTCGTTTTCAGGAGATACCCCGGCTAGGATTTGAACCTAGGACCAATTGATTAAGAGTCAACTGCTCTACCGCTGAGCTACCGAGGCGTTCGCTTTTGCGAGGGGCAATGTCGCAACGTCCTTGGGGGCTGTCAATGGCGGTTTTCCATGGAGAAGGCCATTCCATGCTCGACATGGTCCCGCCGGGAGGTCTAGGATGCAGGCAAAGGATCTCCCGTGCGGGCGGTCCGCAACCCTCAATCTCCGAACGCCATGATCGACATCGCCCCCACTCTCGCCGCCGTCGCTTTACCCGCCTACATCGGTCCCGTCGTCGCGCTGGTCGCCGGGATTCTCATTCTGATCAAGCCCGACCTTCTCGCGAAGATCGTGGCGATCTACCTCATCGTCGTCGGCGCGCTCGGGCTGATCGGTCCGCTCGGGTGAGGTCAGCCGCCGCCCGCCCATGCGGACGGCAGCGAAGCGGGACATCCCCGGTTCACTTGAAGAGCCGTCCCTTGATGTTCCAGGTGGAGTGGATGCCTCCGCCAGCGGCAGCCCTTTCCGTCAGGCGGTCCACGAGGGACATCTCATATTGGGGACGGGTGCCGTTGATCTTCCGGATCTTGAGGACCTTCGTTCCGGAGCCGACCATGTCCTCCTTGTAGTCGGGATTGTAGGATCGTCCCGAATACTTCATGCGGACGGTGATGCGCCGGTCGTTGCCGGTGACTCTGTGCTTGACGAGAAAGAAGCCGTTCCGCCTGGACGGTCCCGTGACGACCTTGCGGTTGCGGACAGGGAGGGTTTCGCGGGCCGACTGGCTCACAAGGACGGTGTCGAACTTCTTGTCGTCCTTTACCTTGATGAAGCCCTCCACGTCGCCCCGGTAGGTGCCGGCGAATCCGAAGCGGCGGATTTCGTTGTTGGTGAGGCGCCGGGCGGATGCGGTTTCGACGAAGGTGGCGGAGACGAGAAGGACGGCAAGGAGGGTGCTGGTACGGAGGATCATTGGAGGATGGAGCGGGGATTTGCGGTTCCCGCCGGAAATGTCGCCTCCCATCCACTCCGCTGCAAGCGACTCCTGCGACCTTGCCAGAGACTCCGTTTCGTCGTATCGGGCAGCCATGCCGGAGCGCGTCCCCTTCTTCCAGTCCAGCGTCTTCAAGATCCTCGTCTTCCTTCTCGGGACGATGCTCCTCGGCGCGCTCCTTGCTCCTCCGCTCTATCTCGGCGGAAAGCACGCCGTGGCCGAGGGCTGGCTCGCCGGTGGCTGGCTCGACGGACTCCATGGCTCGATGGAGCGGGCGAAGTTCTCCCGCTACTTCAACCGGTCCATCCTCCTCGCCGGGGCGATCCTGCTCTGGCCGGCCCTGCGCTGGCTCAATGCCGGCAAGGCGCGGCCGTCCTCGGACAGACCTTGTGATGGGAGGCTCCTGCGCCAGTTCCAGCTCTCGCCAAATCCCCGGTGGTGGGGCCATCTCCTCGTCGGCTTCGCCCTCGCGGCGGGGACGCTCCTCCTCCTCGGATGGTTCTACATCGGGCAGGGCTGGTACGAAGCCCGCGATCCGGGCAAGCCGCTCTCCCGCATCCTCGCGGCGGCCCTGGGCACCGGGCTCGCCGTCGGCCTCCTCGAGGAGTTCGTCTTCCGCGGTGCCCTCCAGGCCGTCGCCGCGAAGCTGCTGCGGCCCCGCGCCCTCCTCGTCGCCGTCGCCGTCTTCTTCGCCGTGATCCATTTCTTCAACCCGCCCCATGGTCTCGAGGCAGGGGCGGTCACGGCGACGACGGGGCTGTGGATGGTCGGGCAGATCTTCGCCCATTTTTTCTCGCAGTTCGCCAATCCCTCCTTCCTCCTCGCCGAGTTCGCCGTGCTCTTCGCCATCGGCCTCGTCCTCGGCTACACGCGGATGAAGACCGGCTCGCTCTGGCTGGGGATCGGCCTGCACGCGGGCTGGGTCTTCGGGGTGAAGACGCTCAGCCCTCTGGCCTCGCGGGCCTTCGAGCCGGGGGCGATGATGCCCTGGCTCGGCGAGACGCTGCGGGTCGGGGCGATCTCCTGCCTCGTCGTCCTCCTCACCGGCCTCGTCCTCTGGCTCTGGCTGAGGAAACGCTACGGCGACCCCTTTGCGGAACCTCCGGAACAACCATGACCTCGACCCTCGGCCGCGTCCGGCAGGCCATCCTCGGATGGGTCTACCCACCCGTGTGCGCCGCCTGCGACCAGCCTCTCGACGCCTCCCGTCAGCTCCGGAGTCCCTTTCTCTGCAGGGCTTGCGAGGCCACCCTCGTTCCCGTCGGCGACCTCTATTGCACCGTGTGCGGTCAGGGATTCGACGGGGTCTCCTCCCTCGCCTTCCGCTGTGGCAACTGCGGCGACCGCGAGCTCGCCATCGACTTCGCCGTCAGCGCCTACCGCGGGGCCGGAGCGGGCCGGGGCCTCGTCCACCGCTTCAAATACGGGAAGGAGCGCCACCTCGCCCGTCTTTTCGGCGTGCTCCTCGACGAAGTCTGGCGGGACGACCGTCTCCGCGAGGGAGGCCCCTGGTGGGTCGTGCCCGTCCCGCTCCACCGCCGGCGGCGGCGCGAACGGGGCTTCAACCAGAGCCACGAGCTGGCCCGCGAGCTCGTGCGCCGCGCCCCGGAGGGCGTCGGGATGGCCCTGCACCCCCTGCTGCGCCGCGTCCGCGAAACCGTGCGCCAGGCCCGCCTCGACCGGCGCGAGCGCCTCGTCAACCTCGCCGGGGCCTATATTCCCGTCCGCCGCCTCCCCGAGCCACCCGAGGGCGGGGCCCGCATCCTCCTCGTCGACGACGTCATCACCACCGGCACGACCGTCTCCGAATGCGCCGCCGCCCTGCGCGGAGCCATGGAGATCGACCGCATCGCCGCCGTCTCCGTCCTGCGGGGGTGATCCCGATCCGTATCCTCCATCGGGTTTCGTCGCGAAGCTTCCATGCCTCGACCGAGGCTCGCCGCCTTGAGGATTCGCTGCGGCCGCGCTGTCTCCGCAGACTGGAAAAATGGCGGACCGCGCCTTGAAACCGTTGACGGAGCGGCGGATTTCGTGAACGATCAAGTTCGGGAAGGGAGATTGCAGCCTCCTTCCCCACCCCCCCTTCAACTCCGGCCCGAGGGCGGAGAAGACGTGGGAGGGTTGAAATGCGATTTCCGAGCTGTCGAATCCCAAGACGCATGAGAATCCCGATCGCGATCCTGACCGCCGCCTTCGCAGCGGCATCCTCCGCCCCCTCCGTCCGGAGCGGCGAAACCGGGCAAGCCGCCTCCCCCGAGGGCCTCGCCCCCGCCGAGTGGTCCGGCATCCGTGCCGCGCACGAGGCATGGCGGCACCGCTTCCATCAGGAGGAGGACGGCACCCACATCGCCCGCAACCCCGGCCAGCAATGGACGACCCGCTTCGACGGGCGAGGCTTCCTCGCCGAACCCTCCGGGCAGGGCTGGCGCTGGGGCTTGGAGCTGCGCTCCTACGGCGTCGGGGAGGAGCGCGTCGCCGTGTCGGGCGAGGCCCGTGCCGAGGTCTCCGGCGACGGCGGACGCTTGAGCTATCATTGGGACGGTCATTTGGAGGAATGGTTCCTCAACGACGTGCGCGGCCTGGAGCAGGGCTGGACCCTGCGCGAGCGGCCCGCCGGAGCGGTGGACCAGACGCTGCGCCTCGACTTGGCGGTGCGCGGAGGCCTGCGCCCTGCGGTGTCCGGCGACGGGCTGGGCGTGGGCTTCGCCGGCGCGGACGGCGGCAGCGCGCTGACCTACGGCGGCTTGAAGGCATGGGACGCGGAGGGGCGCGAGCTGCCCGCGCGCTTCCTCGCCGGGGAGGAAGCTGGAAGCATCGCGGTGGAGGTGGACGAGCGCGGGGCGGTCTACCCCGTGACCATCGATCCGCTGGCGCAGCAGGCCTATCTCAAGGCCGACAACGCCGATGCGGGCGATCAGTTCGGCACTTCGGTGGCCGTCTCGGGCGACACCGCGGTTGTCGGCGCTCCTTTCGAGGACAGCAGCGCAACGGACGTGGACGGCGAGGACAACGACTTCGCCACCGACGCCGGAGCGGCCTACGTGTTCGTGCGCAACGGGACGACGTGGGTCCAGCAGGCCTACCTCAAGGCCGACAACACCGGAGCGGGCGATCAGTTCGGCACCTCGGTGGCCATCTCGGACGACACCGTGGTCGTCGGGGCTCCCCAAGAGGACAGCAACGCCATGGGCGTGGACGGCGACGGCAGCAACAACAGCGCCTCCGCCTCCGGGGCGGCCTACGTGTTCGTCCGCGACGGGACGGAGTGGAGCCAGCAGGCCTACCTCAAGGCGAGCAACACCGGAACGAGCCACCAGTTCGGCTTTTCGGTGGCTGTTTCGGACGACACGGTGGTCGCCGGGGCTTACGGAGAGAGCAGCAGCACGACGGGGGTGGACAGCGTGCCCGACAACCTCGCCGGCAACGCCGGGGCGGCCTACGTGTTCGTCCGCGACGAGGCGGAGTGGAGCCAGCAGGCCTACCTCAAGGCCCACAACACCGGGGCGGTCGACCTGTTCGGCCGGTCGGTGGGCGTCTCCGGCGACACCGTGGTCGTCGGGGCTCCCCAAGAGGCAGGCAGCGCCACAGGCGTGGACGGCGAGGACAACGACGACGCACCCCTCGCCGGGGCGGCCTACGTGTTCGTGCGCAGCGGGGCGGAGTGGAGCCAGCAGGCCTACCTCAAGGCCCACAACACCGGGGCGAACGACCGCTTCGGCTACTCGGTGGCTGTCTCGGACGGCACCGCAGTCGTCGGGGCTCCCGTGGAGTCCAGCAGCGCCACGGGCGTGGACAGCGCGGACAACAACGACGCCAGTGGCTCTGGAGCGGCCTACGTGTTCGTCCACGACGGGACGGAGTGGAGCCAGCAGGCCTACCTCAAGGCGAGCAACACCGGGGCGAGCGACGAGTTCGGCTCTTCGGTGGCCGTCTCCGGCGGCACTGCGGTCGTCGGGGCTCCCTACGAGGACAGCGGCACCACAGGGGGCAACAGCGCGCCCAACGAGAGCGCCAGCAACGCCGGGGCGGCCTACGTGTTCGTCCTCGACGGGGCGGAGTGGAGCCAGCAGGCATACCTCAAAGCCCACAACGCCGGGGCGGGAGACCTGTTCGGCTACTCGGTGTCCGTCTCGGACGGCACCGTGGTCGGCGGGGCCCCTATGGAGGACGGCAGCAGCACCGGAGTGAACGGCGCGGACAACGACGCAGCCGGCAACGCCGGAGCGGCCTGCATCTTCGTCGTCGGATACTCCTCTCCGTCCAGCGCGGCTCCCACCCTCAAGAGCAAGGGCAAGAAGACGGTGCGGACGAAGAAGGCCCGCCACACCGTCAAGGGCAGCGCCGCCGACGCGGACGGCGACCTGCTCCGCGTCGAGGCCAAGGACACGCGTCCCAGCGGCAAGAGGAAGTTCCGTAAGGCCAAGGGCACCGCGAAATGGAGCTACAAGGCCCCGCTGAAGGCTGGCCGCAACAAGATCCAGGTCCGCGCCGTGGACGCGACCGGCAAGCGCTCCAAGGCGGCCAAGATCACCGTGATCCGGCAGCGCTGATCCGCAGGTCGGACAAGGGGTGACGAAATTGGTTGTGAACGCCTCCGAAACCGCTATTCTTGGGCAGTTCAACCGGCCCCGGTCGTGGGCCGACACCGACACACCACCGTCCCGCCTGTCCGTATGGGAATTTTCAAAAAACGCTCCATCGCGTCGCTTGGCAAGAAGAAGTCCGACATGCCCGAGGGCCTGTGGAACAAGTGCCCCTCGTGCGGAGCGATCATCGACGAGATCACGCTGAAGCAGCGCCACCGCGTCTGTACCAAGTGCGACCACCACTTCACCCTCACCTCGCAGGAGCGGGTCGCCATGCTCCTCGACCCCGAGTCCTTCGACGAGCTCGACTCCACCCTTGAGTCGGTCGATGCCCTCGGCTTCAAGGGCTACACCGACAAGGTGAAGGCCTACCAGAAGAAGACCGGCCTGAAGGACGCCGTCCTCACCGGGCGCGGCGCCATCCTCGGCCATGCCGTCACCATCGGAGTCATGGACTTCCGCTTCCTCGGCGCGAGCATGGGCTCGGCCGTCGGCGAGAAGCTGACCCGCGCCATCGAGGTGGCGACGGACGAGCGCCGCGCTACCATTGTCGTCTGCTCCTCCGGCGGCGCCCGCATGCACGAGGGCATCCTCAGCCTCATGCAGATGGCGAAGACGAGCGGCGCCCTTGCCCGCCACCATGCCGCCGGGCTGCCCTACCTCGCCATTCTCACCCATCCCACCACGGGTGGGGTCACCGCCAGCTTCGCCACCCTCGGCGACATCATCATCGCCGAGCCGAACTGCATGATCGGCTTCGCCGGTCCCCGCGTCATCAAGGAGACGACGCACCAGAACCTGCCTCCCGGCTTCCAGACCGCCGAGTTCCTCCTCGAGCACGGCCTCGTCGACATGATCGTGTCCCGCACCGTCATGCGCGAGCGCATCGGCGAACTGCTGGGCTACCTGCTGCCCGCGCGGCAGATTGCGTGAGGGGTCCAGGCGGAGCCGGATCGAAAAAAGTAGCATGGGCTTCCAGCCCATGCCTGCGGTGGAAAAGACGGGCGACCGGAAGCGGACGGTCATCGCTGGGAAACCCGACGTCGTTCCCACCGAACGCATCGGCAGGATGCCGATGCCACGTTTCGACTGAAATGGCACGGATGGCCTGCACCTGAATTCGTGTTATCCGTGTGATTCGTGGTCCAAATCCTCTCCTCTGTCCTATCGGGATCAGCCAAGCACCGGAATCCCCAGAATCTCCCGCGCCCGAGCCTGGTTCGCCATCGCCTCCTCCAGAGTTGGCGCGGTGAAGGTGACGTGCCCCATCTTTCTCCCCCGCCGGGCCTCGTGCTTGCCGTAGAGATGCAGGTGCGCACCGGGCAGGGCGAGCACGGCGGGCCAGTCGGGAGTGCCGCCGGCGTCCTCCCAGACATCGCCGAGGAGATTGAGCATCACCGCCGGACTGTGGAGGCGGACCCCGCCCGGAGGCAGACCGCAGAGGACGCGGAGCTGCTGCTCGAACTGCGAGGTTTCGCAGGCGTCGATGGTGTAGTGCCCGGAATTGTGGGGACGGGGGGCCATCTCGTTGACGAGGAGGCGTCCGTCTCCGGAGAGGAACAGCTCGACGGCGAGCAGCCCCCGGTAGTCGAGGGCTTCCGCCACGCCCAGGGCGATGGTGCGTGCCTCGTCGAGAAGCGCGGGATCGAGCCGGGCGGGAACGATGGAGACGTCGAGGATGTGGTCGCGGTGGAAGTTCTCGGCGGGATCATAGGCCAGGGCGCGGCCCGTTCCGTCGCGGACGACGAGCACGGACAGCTCGGCCGCGAGGACGATGCGCTCCTCCAGCACGGCGCGGGAGGTGCCGAAGCCCGCCCAGACCGCCTCGGGATCGCTCGTGCGGGTCACGGACTGCTGTCCTTTCCCGTCGTAACCGAATTCGGCGGTCTTCAGGATTCCGCCGTTTTCCGGGAGGCTCGCGAGGGCGGAGCGGAGCTGGGCGGCGCTCTCGACCACGGCGAAGCGGGCGCAGGGAAAACCGTTCTCCTCGAGGAAGCGCTTCTCCCGTTCGCGATGCTGGCAGATTGCGACCGCGTTCGCTCCGGGCATCAGCGGGAGCCGGGCGGCGACGGCTTCGAGGAGACCTCTCGGGATGTTCTCGAACTCGACCGTGGCGGCACGGGCGCGGTCGAGGAAGGCGGCGAGCCCGGCGGGCGAGTCGAAGGGCTCCTCGATGACGTAGTCGGCGGCGTCGGCGGGACCATTGTCGGGACCGCCGACCCAGGAGACGACGCGGTAGCCCATGCGGCGCGCGGCAAAGGCGAGCATGCGGCCGAGCTGTCCGCCTCCGAGGACGCCCAGCGTGGATCCGGGCAGGAGGAGAGGGGAGTTCTGGCTCATGCGGCGGGATCGGGCGAAGGCAGTTCGGCGGCCTCGACCTTGGCGCGGAGCGCCTCGCGGTAGGCGTCGAGCTGTTCGGCGAGGGAGGCGTTCTCCATGGCCAGAGCGGCCACGGCGAAGAGTCCCGCATTGGTGGCCCCGGCCTCCCCGATGGCAAAGGTCGCGGTGGGGATGCCCGAGGGCATCTGCACGATGGAGAGGAGCGAATCGACCCCGGCGAGAGTGCGCGATTTCACCGGCACGGCGAGCACCGGCACCGTCGTCAGGGCCGAGGCCATGCCGGGCAGGTGGGCGGCCCCGCCGGCCCCGGCGATGATCAGCTTCAGGCCGCGCCCGCGCGCCGACTTGGCGTAGGAGTAGAGCAGGTCGGGAGTGCGGTGGGCGCTGACCACCTTCGTCTCGTGCGGAATGCCGAAGTCGCGGAGCACCTCGGCGGCCTTGGAGAGCGTGGGCCAGTCCGAGGCGCTGCCCATGATGATCCCGACAAGAGGCGGGGCGGAAGAGGTGGGGTCGGCCATGACGGGGTTATTTAAACCGGAGGAATGGAGGTGTCGAGGGCAGAAACCAACGGCTACGGCCAAAGCGAGCGGGTTCCCGCGTCTGATCCTTCGAGCCGGTCGAGCCGGGAGAATTCCAGCACAGGATTCGCGGCGTTGGGGAATCGGGCGGCGAACAGGGGCAAGTTCGCATCCTCGAATGCCTTTGAAAGCACAAGAAAGTTCGACCAGGGACACTTTTCCCAAGTCGTGGGTGACGCCCAGAAATCCCGATCAGCCACGATGACGATCGGAATGCGCCGGTCCTCCAGGTCGGTGGGAAGGTCGCGTCGGGCGATCCGATCCGACCACTCCTTTCGGAAACCGGACGAGGATCTCCAATAGTGCCGGATCGTGAGCGTGTAGGCGAGTCCCTGCACAATGGGGCCGAGGAGCTGGCCTGCACTGCGGCCCGGCTTGCTGCCCAATGCCTTCAACTCGATGACCGCCGGCAGCCCTTCGTTTGTCATCGCGAGAAGATCGACTTTTCCGCGACCGTCGCCCCGTTTCGCGGCAAGAGGGACTTGGAAGGAAGGTATCTTCGCGAGGAACGCCGATCTCTCCGAGCCGTCGAGCAAGGGAGGATGCTCGCAGTTGTAGAGACTGAAGATCCCCCGCTCCGCCCTGTCCTCGGAGCGAGAAGGCGAAGCATCGCTCGTGCGATCCAACTTGAAATCTCCCTCCCGTGGCTTGTGGCCGCGCGCGAGGATTCCCGTGGATCCGGGAGCG
>CAYSZN010000013.1:15238-16582 GCA_964435425.1 uncultured Akkermansia sp.
CGCCGCAAAGTCGGTTCGTCAACGAATCGATGATTTGGAGCGCGTCCTCCGACCT
Source organism: uncultured Akkermansia sp. (assembly GCA_964435425.1). Classification (GTDB taxonomy): domain Bacteria; phylum Verrucomicrobiota; class Verrucomicrobiia; order Verrucomicrobiales; family DEV007; genus Arctic95D-9. The sequence goes on from CAYSZN010000013.1 coordinate 15,294, forward strand.
CACGGAAAACCCCTTCTTGATCGTCCCATCGCCTTCCGAGAAGTGGTCCTCGAGCCACGTTCTAAACGTTGTATTCATGATGATAGCTCTGCTAGAGCGAAGGTTTCACCGTCTCTCAATCTCAAAACGAATTGATCGGGAAAGAACTTTGGGAAGAGGTCGGCATGTCCCGTGTGGATGGGAACGACAGTTCGCGGCCGCAATTCCGCGACAAGGCGTTTCAAGTCTTCGGGCAGGATGTGCCCGCCGCCATGCGCCCGGATCCATTGGATTCCCGAGGATACGAAACGGTTGCGCAGCTCCGCGACACGGCTGCTTCGCTCATAGCCTGCCCAATAGGCCCAGATCGCCATGTCCGTCCGAGGGAGAATCTCCGGGAAGGCCGTAGCCATCCAAGATCGGAAAGTGAGGACAAAGCTCCCTGGGGATTCGAGGAATTCCTCCGGTTCGATCAGCAGCGGAGTCACTTCGTCCCATACACGCTTGAAGGGACCTGATCGCCCCCTGCCCCGCCCGCGCGGGAACCAGATGCGGAGCGGCATTCCGGGATCGAATGGATCGGGCATTCCGGGCTCCGTCTTCATGAGGTGCAGAACGAAGAGCGAATATGGGTCGAGCACCAGTTCCCTCCCTGCGAGGGTGGATGCCCGGATCATCGTGAGAAGACGGTCGCAGTTCTGGGGCGAGAACATGGCCAAGGCGAGGCGGTCGCTCGACAGGAGGTGTCTCGCGGAGAACTCTGCCAAATCGGACTCCGCGACCACCTCCCGCGCCTCTCCGCCGATCAGCGTGCCCTCGGTCAGAAAAACGTCGGGCGGCCGGTCCCGGAGACGCTCGATCATCTGGTTGATCGTCTCCTTCCGCGTCCCATGCCAGCGCAAGTCCCCGGAGTAGAGGATTCTGCGGGCTTCCGATTCGATGAGAAACGCCATTGCTCCGGGAATCGAGTGATCCACCGGAATGGGAGTCACCTCGATATCGCCGTAGCAAACCGGACTCCAGCCTTCCAATGCCACCTCGCGCCCTTTGAGTCGCGTTCTTCCTCCCGCAAAGCATGCCCCCGCCATCAAGAGCTTGCTCGAAATCCGACTCAGGCAGACGGGCACATCGTCAGGCAGATCCGATACCATTCCCGAGTGGTCGCCATGAGCATGGGAAAGGAACACCGCATCGAGCCGTGGGCCATTGCCCTCCAATGTCCTCGACAGACTGGCAGGGAGCGAGGGCTTCGGCGCCTCTCCGACGAGGGGGGGAAGGGGTAGCCCCGCGTCCAGAAGAATCCGGGCGCA
>CAYSZN010000013.1:16592-18852 GCA_964435425.1 uncultured Akkermansia sp.
CGATGGACCCGATCCAGAAAGGCAACCGTTTCGGCGGGGGAGCACCCGAGGCGCACCATCACGACGCCGAGAACCGTGCCGGTCCGTCCCCTGCCTCCGGCGCAGTGAACGATCACGCCCTCGCCCGCATCCAGTTTGCCCACCACCGCGTCCGCGATGGCCCGGATCGTACGCTCTTCGGCTTCCGGTTCCTCCGGCAACTCCGTTTCGTCGAGGTCGGAAAGCTCCACCGAGACCAAGCGCCCGAGGGGATGGGGGTTGTAGAGAGGCCGATCGCTGCACAGGCAGGCGACCCATCGGAATCCGATCCGATGAAGCTCCTGCCACGGCGCGTCCTTTGTAGGAAGCTGCATACCGGCCAGCGGCGGTGCTTGGACTCTTGCCCAGTGGAATTGTCCCGGGATGTCCAAGCCATCCACGCTCGGCAGCTCGGCGTCGTCTAGGAGCGGGGTGCCGGACAGCAGGGGCGGGGGAGGGGCGGCCATGCGGCAGCTCGCGGCTATGGTCTGGATCGTCGAACGGGTTGACCGGGCGGGCTGCGTCAGCCGATACGGTTCTGGAGCTTGTGCTGCTTGTTCTTCCAGCCGGCGGCGCTTTTCGTTCGTACGTATTGGACCTTCAAGTCTGGCAAATGGCGGACGAATTTCACCTTCTTGTCGGGAAACGAGTCATCGAAGAACCAAACGTCGTCGCGTCCCTTCGCTTCGAATTTCTGTTTGGTCACATAGACGCAAAGGTCGGGCAAGGCGGAGACGATCTGGACTTTGATGTCCGCAAAGGATTCGGATTCCTTGATGATGGCCATGGTGCTGATAGGGGATTGCGATGAGGGTGCGGCCCACATGCTAGATCGGTTTCACGTGAGAGGCGAGGGAGAATTCCTTGTCTTGGCGCATCCGTCGATGATCGACTTGATGTCCCGTCCCTCGTATCGCCAGTCCCCCACATACTTGACCATCTTCTTGGCGACCTCCTTTCCCGGCGTATCGGAATTGGCGTAGCCCTGAACCCAGTCTGCGACGGATTCGGGATTGTTGAAGTCCACGATCTCGAAGTTCCAAGCTATCCCGCGCAAAAAGTCCTTTTTGGGGCCTCTCGTCGCTTCACGATAGGGCTGATATTCCCGTTGATCGTAGTAGTCGACGAACATCCCGATGAAACTTGCGGCATTTCCCGTCCGCTGAGCCGTCGGCCCCACTCCGAGAACAACGGGCGATCCATCGATTCCTACCCAGAGATATTCGTTGTTTTCCCAATCATCGTAGTGGGGATCCGAAAAGGAAACGGGAAGGTCCGCCTGCGCCAGATGTTCGCGGATCTCCTCGATGAGCCGCCTCTTGTATTCCTTGGCCGTCAAATAGGGCCGCACTTTCCTTTCGAGGAGGTTGAGGTCGCTCTGGATTTCCGGGTTGATCCGCCCTCCTAGGTTCATCTCCGCCGAGAGGATGTTGATGATCTCGAACACCTCCTTCTGAACCTCCTCCCTCTCGATATCCGTTGTCGTTGGCTTGCCCGCATGGGCCGCGATTCGCGTGAGGGAATGGAGAAGCCTCTGGGTATTCTCCTCCTTCGTGTAGATGATGATGTCCTGACTGACGCTTTCGATCAGGTCGTTCAACTCCTCCAAAGTGATGCGGCGATCCTCCCAAGCGTTCCAGAGCTTTTTCAGAAACGCGTTGTAGCGATTGGTTTTCTCCTCGAAGACTTTCACATTCCGTTCCTTTGCCTCTTCGGCTTGGGATTGCCCGTGGAGGAGGAACATGGTGATTGCCGCAGTGACGATTGCTCCGAGAAACGCTCCGGTGATCTGAACTGGAATTTCCTCGCCTGGATAGAGCTTGGAGACCACCGACAGAGCGAGAAAGACGGCGAGGCCAAAGACAGCGGCAAGCGTGGGCACAAGAAATCGGGATTTCATCGGAGCTACAAGGATTCTCATTTCACCCCTGCCATTTCTATTTCGCGGGAGTCCAAGCGAGGAAAGGATTCAGCAGAGAGCAGAGAACAGGTCGGGCGACGTTATCCTGCAACGAAGCGACTCGTCAAGGTTACCGATCCGAAAATCCGGCGGCAGCCGGGTGGGGCAAACCGTCTCCGGTGAGCGGCTGCGTCGGGAGGACGCGGGTGGTCCGGAAGGGCTCTGGCCCAACGACGGCTCGGCAGGGACACCTCGCCCCACCTTCGTCGGTTCGGGCAGTTCGCCTGCGAGACCAAATCCGATTCTGGCTCCACTTTGCAATCATCTAACGCTCTGTCCCCC
>CAYSZN010000014.1:0-211 GCA_964435425.1 uncultured Akkermansia sp.
AAGGTCGCGCTGATCCACGCCGACGGCATCGACAACCGGCTCGTCTTCGACGAGGGGCTCGCGCGCCAGTACCTCGCCGCCGCGAAGCGCCTCGCCGAGGAGGGAGGCATCGACTCCGGTCTCGCCGCTGCGGATCTCTTTCGCGCTCCCGGCGTCTTCCGCATCGACGAGACCGGAGTCGATCCCGCCGAAGTCCGCGGTGCCCTCCTCG
>CAYSZN010000014.1:221-18678 GCA_964435425.1 uncultured Akkermansia sp.
GCCACCGCCGCCGCGAGCGCCTCGAGGAGGGCACCGCGGCGGCGGTGGCGCAGTTGGCGAAGATGCAGGTGGACGAGGGCGCCCATCTCCGCGCCGACTTGCAGGCGCGTCTGGACCAGATCGTCGCCGAGATCGCCGAGATCCGCCACCTCGCTCCCCGTGTGCCTCCCGCCTACCGGCAGAATTTGGTCAAACGCCTCGCCGAATCCGGGCTCGCCCTCGACTTGGACGACGAACGCCTCCTCCGCGAGATCGCCGTCTACGCGGAGCGCTGCGACATCACCGAGGAGCTGACGCGCCTCGACAGCCACGTCGCCCTGTTCCGCGTCTATCTCGCCAGCGAGGAGCCGATGGGGCGTTCCCTCGACTTCCTCTGCCAGGAGATCCACCGCGAGATCAACACGGTCGGGAGCAAGGCCAACGACGCCACCATCGCCCGCCACGTCGTGAACGCGAAGACCGAGCTGGAGAAGATCCGCGAGCAGGTCCAGAACGTGCAGTGAGGGATGGGGAAGGCCGGGCACGGCTACCCCACCACCGCCTCAATGACATGCCCATGCACATCCGTCAGGCGCATGTCGCGGCCGCTGAAGCGGAAGGTGCTCCTCGTGTGGTCGATGCCGAGCAGGTGCAGCAGGGTCGCGTGGAGGTCGTGCATCTCGAAGCGGTCGCGCACCGCCCGGTAGCCCCATTCGTCGGTCTCGCCGACGCTGACGCCGCCCTTCACCCCACCGCCGGCCATCCAGACGGTGAAGCCGAAGGGGTTGTGGTCGCGTCCGTCCGTTCCCTGGGCGAAGGGCGTGCGCCCGAACTCGCCCGCCCACACGACGAGGGTGGAGTCGAGCAGGCCGGTGCGGCGGAGATCCTTGATGAGCGCGGCGATGGGCTGGTCGACGGTCAGGCAGTTCTTCGTGTGGCCGTCGAAGAGATTGCCGTGCTGGTCCCATCGGTCGCCGTTGCCGCTGGGGCAGGTCAGCTCGACGAAGCGCACTCCGCGCTCGACGAGACGGCGGGCGAGGAGGCATTGCAGCCCGAAGGTCTGCGTGTTCTTGAATTCCGCGTCGAGCCCGTAGAGCCGCTTCACCGAGGCCGGTTCGCCGCGCAGGTCCATCAGCTCGGGCACCGAGGTCTGCATGCGGAAGGCGGTCTCGTAGTTGCCGATGGCGCCCTCGATCTGCGGGTCGTGGCCGCTCGCGGCGAGCGCGTCGCGGTCGAGTTCGGCGACGAGGCGGAGCTTGTTCCGTTGCAGCTCCGGGCGCTCTTCTGTCGGACGGATGTTCGCGATGGGCTGATCGCGCGGGAGGAAAAGGGAGCCCTGGTAGGCCGCGGGGAGAAAGCCCGAGCCGAAGCAGTCGAGCCCGCCGGGCGGGATGAGACCGCCGTTGAGGACGACGAAGCCCGGCAGGTTGCGGTTCAGCGTGCCGAGACCGTAGCCGAGCCACGCGCCCATGCTCGGGCGTCCCTGGAGGCCGCTGCCGGTGTGGAGGAAGTAGTTCGCCGAGGTGTGCTCGGAGAACTTCGAGGTCATTGACTTGACGAAGGCGATCTCGTCGATGACCTCGGGATCGGAGAGATGGGGAAAGAGATCGCTGACCCACGCGCCGCTTTCGCCGCGCTGCTTGAAGGCCCATTGGCTCTTGAGAACCTTGCCGACCTTGTCGAACTGCGTCGGGGCGAGCTCGCCGATGACCTCCCGAGGATCGCGTCCGTGGTATCTGTCGAGGAGCGGCTTGTGGTCGAAGGTATCGACATGGGAGGGCCCGCCGTCCATGTAGAGGAAGATCACGTTCCGCGCCCGCGGCGGGAAATGCGGCGTGCGGGGCGCAAGGGGATCGGCAGGAACGGAGGAGACGGCGGCCAACGTCTCCTCGTGCATCAAGGCCTGCAAGGCGACACCGCCAAAACCAAGGGCGCAGCGGCGGAGCAGATCGCGGCGACTGGGAGGGGCGGAATGGAAATTTCGGCAGTGCATGGGAGGAGGGGCTGCGCCCCGGTAAAAGGTGAAAGGTAGAAAGTGAAACGTAGGAAGGCGGCGGCGTCTATTTGGTGGGGCTGTTCCCTTCGCTTCCGTCCTTGTCGATGGTTGGTGTGCCGTCTTCGTTGAGTCTCCCGTGAATGATGGATCCGACTCTGGGCTCGGCGTCTAATTCGCCAGCTTCGTCTTTCCATTCGTGGAAGCGAGAAGGCCCTTCTACGAGGAATATGGCGGAGAACGTTAGAAGGCCGAGAATCAGTATCGTCGAGGCTAGGCCAAGAAATCCGATCCATTTTCGTGGGCCGTAGGCGAGGAAGCGATGTAGATTCTGATTGTTGAACGGCGAGACGGCATAATGGATTTGTGTTGCCATGATGCCATAGGATGGCTCTCCCGAGTCATGGAACGCTTCCGGTGGAGGGATGTTCTCCGGGCGTTCCTCCACTTCGGTGGGTTTCTCGAAAATGCACATCTCGTAGAAGGTCCGGGCAACTGGATAGAGCAATACGGCGACGAACCCGATCGAGATGGTTTTGGTCAGAATCATCGTCATCCGATTTAGAGGGAAACCTTTTACCTTTGACTTTTTACCTTTCACTTCGCGATACGCTCTTCAGTCAGCGCACATAGAGAAAATCCTTCGAATTAAAGATCGCATGCGCGAGGTCCGACCAGACCCTCTTGTCTCTCGCGCCGTAGAGGGTTGACTGCTCGTCGAGGAAGGCGGCGAGGGTGTCGAGGGTGGTTTTGTCAGGGCGCTTTCCGGTGGCGGCCTCCATCATGCGGGCGATGCGGGCGTGGTCGTCGGGGCTTGGCCCGGTGAGGGTCCGGTCGGCCCATTTTGTCGCCTGGTCGACGACGAAGGGATCGTTCATCAGGGCGAGGGCCTGGGCGGGGACGTTCGAGACGCTGCGGGCGCCCTTGGGTCCGAAGGGATTCGGCAGGTCGAAGGTCATGAGCAGGGGAGGCAGGAAGTTCCGGTAGATCGATCCGTAGATCGTGCGGCGTCCGTTGCCGTCGAGAGGGCCGCTCTTGCGGGCGCCGCGCCCGGTCATGAAGTCGGTGCGGTGGGTCGGCACCGGGGGACCGAACAGCGCCGGGTCGAGCGAGCCGGAGACGGCGAGCAGGCTGTCGCGGATCGCCTCGGCAGGGAGGCGGCGCACGGGCATGTGGTGGAGGAGCTGGTTCGTCGGATCGGCTTCGGCGACGAGGCCGACGGAGAGCGAAGGATGCGGCACGGAGGCCTGGGCGTAGGCGTTTGTCAGAACGAGGGAACGGACCGTGCGCTTGAACGACCAGCCGTTCGCGACGAAGTCGGCGGCGAGCCGGTCGAGCAGTTCGGGATGCGAGGGTATCTGCCCCATCGGACCGAAATCGTCGACGCTGGCGACGAGACCGCGTCCGAAGAGATGGTGCCAGATCCGGTTCACCGCGACGCGGGCGACGAGGGGATTGTCGGGCGAGGTGGTCTCCTCGGCGAGTAAGAGGCGGGTTCCCTCCCGGCCGCCGAGGGCGGAGAGAAAGCGACGCGGCACTTCCTCGCCGGCGCTGCGGTGGCTGCCGCGTCCGTAGACCCGCGCATTTTCCGGCGTGCCCTCGGCCATGGTCAGGGCGAAGCGCTCGGGCGGGAGCACGGCGGCGAGTTGGCGGCCCTCGGCGAGCAGGGCGGCGGTTCGCTCGTCGGCGGAAACCGGAGGCGCGGGTTTTGCCGGAGGATCGGTGGGAGGCGTGTCGGAACAGCGGATTTCGTCGATCTCGAGGAAGCCGGGACCGGGATCGACGAATTCGAGGTAGGCGCGGTGGCCGCGGTATTTCTTCAGATCTCCGTCGAAGCGGACCCAGGTGAATGCTCCCTTCGTGTCGAGATCCTTGCGGATCGTGCCGTTGAAGAGGAGCGTGCTGTGCACGGCCATCTGGTAGTTGTCGATGACCACGCGCATCATGCCGCCCCTGGCGCGGAGCCGGACATGGATCGTGTCGCCCGGGATCTCGAAGGTGGGCGAGCGCAGCACGCCGCTGTGCGCTTCGCCGAGGCGGACGCTGGAGACGGTGCCGGGTGTGGTGAAGGTCGCGCCTTCCTCCAGCGTGAAGCGGGGCGAGGTCCCGGTTGGTGCGAAGGCCTCGCCGATCACGGTCCAGCCGGGCGGGAGGGTGTCGGATTCGAAGTCGGTGTTCGGCACGGAGGGCGGAAGAGTCGCCTCTTCCGCTACCGATTGTCGAGGAGTCTGCGAAGATTCCGCCAGCCGTTCGTCGGCCAGGGCCAGCAGTTCCCGCTGCCTCGCCGCGGCGGCGGCGCGCCTGCCTCCGGGGTCCATGGAGCGCTCGGTGCGGGCACTGCTATGGAGGTAGCCGGTGAGGGCGTAGTAGTCCGCCGTGGAGATGGCGTCGAACTTGTGGTCGTGGCAGCGCGCGCAGGAGATTGTCAGCCCGAGGAAGGCCTTGCCGTAGACGTCGATCTGCGTGGCCTGATGGTCGGCCTCGTCGGCGAGCACGTCCGTCGGCGCATGGGTGGCCTCGTTCAGATACCAGAAGCCGGTGCCGAGGATCGATTCGTCGAAGCCCTCCTTCGCATTCCTGCGCGGTGTCCGGAGGAGGTCGCCCGCGATGTGCTCCTTCGCGAAGAGGTCGAAGGGCACATCCCCGTTGAAGGCCCGGATGAGATAGTCTCGGTATTCGAAGGCGTGGTCGATGGGGTAGTCGAACTCGTGCCCGTGCGTCTCCGCGTAGCGCACGAGGTCCATCCAGTGACGCGCCCATTTCTCCCCGAAATGCGGCGAGGCGAGGAGGGCATCGACCACTTTCTCACGCCGGTCCGTCGAGGAGTCTGTCAGGAAGCGGGCGATCTCCTCCGGCGTCGGCGGCAGGCCGACGAGGTCGAAATGCACCCGCCGCAGCCAGGTGCGGTCGTCGGCGGGTTCGGCGGGGCGGAGTCCCGCGGCCTCGATCTTTGCAAGGAGGAAGGCATCGACAGGCGAACGGGCCCAGCCCGCCTCCTTCACCGCCGGCGGATCGACGGGCCTCGCCGGCTGCCATGACCAGTGCTCCGCGCGGCGTTTTTCGAGGTCGAAGGTTTCGCCTGCGGCTGCCTCTCCCACCTGCGGCACCGGCTCCTCCGGCCAGGGCGCACCGCCGACGATCCATCTCCGGAAATCCTCGACCACGGCATCGGAGAGCCGCTCCTTCGGCGGCATCCTCAGGTCGGGATTGCCGTAGGCGATGGCCTCCACGAGGAGACTGCCGCCGGGCTCCCCCGCGACGAGCGCCGGACCCGTGTCCCCGCCGGCGAGGAGATGCTCGAGGTGGTCGACCTGCAGCGAGCCCTTCAGCTTCTCCGACTGGGCGCTGTGGCAGGAATGGCATTTCTCGGCGAGGACGGGACGGATCCTCTCCTCGAAAAAGCGGAGGCCGTCCTCGGGAGAGGCGACGTCGGCGCGGGCTGTCTGCGCCGCGAGGGCGAGGGCGGCGAGGAGGAGCTTGGGACCACGAATGGACACGGATGAACGCGAATCCCGAAGGGGAACGGCATGCGCTCTGGTTTGGGATAGATTCGTGTGAATCCGTGTCCATTCGTGGTCGGCATCCTCGAAGCTCCGACCGGCCCGATGGAAATGCGACCCCGCCCGTCCGCCTGTCACCGGACATTCGCCTGCTTCCCGTTGGCCTCCTCTTTCCCTTGCTCGCATCCTTTCTCAAATGATAGGGAACCTCCCCCTCTTCCGTCGAGCCGACAAATCCAGCCCGGACACAATCCGATACGATTTTCACCATTTTCATGGCAAAGGGAGGAGTCGAATGGCAGATTTCCGCATACTTGACGCGAATTCGCCATGGCCCGCCCGCAGTTGGAAGTCATTCCCACCGGCCCCTCCCAGGCGCTGGTCTTCAAGATCGACCAGGACATCTGGCCGGTCTACCACTACCATCCCGAGTACGACATTCTCCTCTCGCTGAAGGACCATGCGGGCGAGTTCCTCTCCGGCGACCACATCGGTCGGCTCGGACGGGGCACCCTGATCATGAACGGGCCGAACATCCCGCATGCCCTCCATTCGGGCTGGCCCGACGAAGGAGATCCGTTGCGTCCTTCGCTGGCCGTGATCCAGTTCTCGCGGGAGTCGCTCGGGACCGACCTGCTCCGCAAGCAGGAGATGCAGCCGGTGCGAGAATTCCTCGACGCGGCGGACCGCGGCTTCGAGTTCCACGGCGAATCGGCGCGGCGCGCGGCCGGGCTGATCCTCGAGATGGAGCGGCAGACGCCCTTCGAGCGCTACGTGCAGCTGCTCCGCCTGCTGCACCACTTCGCCGCCTCCGAGGAGAGGCACCCGCTCGCCAGTCCGGCGTTCTCGCCCTCGCTCAAGGCCCGCGACATCTCGCGGCTCGACCGGGTCCTCGGCTACCTGCGCCATCACAAGACCGAGGCCATTACCCTCGACCGGGCCGCCGCTGCCGCGAAGATGAGCCCGAAGTCCTTCTGCCGCTTCTTCAAGGCCAACACTGGAAAGACCCTCGTCGAGTATGTCCACGAGCTCCGCATCGGCGAAGCCTGCCGCCTCCTGCTGGAGACGGACCTGCCGGTCTCCGAGATCGCCCTCGAATGCGGCTTCAACAACCTCTCGAACTTCAACCGCCGCTTTCGCGGGATCAAAGGAACGGCGCCCCGCGAATATCGCCGCCAGAATCCCATCGACCTGGCCGAGCAGGGAAGGGAGATGCCGAAGTCCGTGGGCGGCTGAGATTCCCGGAGAGGTCTCAGGCGGGACCGCCCATCGGTTTCCATTCCGGTTCGGGGACTTGGAGGAGCTTGCCGCAGTCCGTGAAGGGGCAGGGCATCTCCGTGCCGAACTGCTCGGGCGAGGCGGAGAGCTTGCGTCGGCAATGGGGACAGAAGAACTTCAGCTCGTGGCTCGGCAGCTTGATGTCTTCGGGAGCGGGGACCATGAACTCCTTCCCGCATTCGGGGCAGTCCATGGACAGGTGGAAGAGCTCCCGCCCGGCAGAGAGGCGCGAGGAGCAGTGGGGGCATTCGAAGCGGAGCGGCATGGCTGTGGAATGGAGCAGCTTTCATACCCCGGATCCGGCCCGATTGCAGAGAAAAAACGGGGGGGGGAGCGCTTCGCGCGGTGAAAAGTGGGAAGGTGAAAGGTAAAAGGTGCCGGGCTTGTGCTCGGTTCAGAACCCGGCAAGCGGACGGGAAGCCCGACGGTCTGCCAGGTTTTGGAGTGCGGCGGCCCTCCGCCGCTTTGGGAGCGCCCATCCGCATCGGCAGCGGCAAACGCGCACCGGGCTTGGCGGTGGGAGATGTGCTTGCAGCGGCAAGGGAAAGACGGTCGTTCTCCCCCAAAGCGGCGGAGGGCCGCCGCACTCCAAGACGCTGCCGCGCGATTCCCGCTCTGCCTGAGCTCCGGCCTCTCATCTCTCAACTGCCTACCGCGGAACGACAGCGACGAAGTTCCGCACCGTCTTGACTGGCTCGACGGCGAGGGGGGCACCCAGTGTGCCGCGGTCCAGGTACAGGCCCGAGGACGTGCCTCCGTCGAGGTTGAGGGCCCGGTGGATCCGACGCGATGGCGAGAGCTCCGGTCGCGCGAGGACTTCGCCGAGCTCCGCGAGGGTGAAGGGATCGCTCAGGCCGAGGGCGAACCACTTGTCGCCGTCGTGGAGCACGAAGGTCCGCCGCCGCGAGTTCTCCGGCGACAGGCCCCGCACCGTCGCGCCCTGGTCGACGAGGAAGGGGCCCGACTGGATCAGGTCGGTGGCCTTGTATTTCCCGGCGTCGTATTCGGCGCGGCGGAGGAGATAGGGATTGCGCCGTCCGCTGGAGAGGAGCACGCCGCTCAGCAGCGCGCCCTGGCCGAAACGTCCCGCCGTCTCGCCGCCCGAGATCATGAGTCCGGAGGGCGAGAAGTCGGGGTGGAAGAATCCGCCGTTGCAGCCGGCGAGGGCGCCGTTCGCCTGCATCGCCTCGGCGAGGCCGGGGTAGCGGGTCGCTCCCGCCGGGCCGTTGTCGATGACGGCGAAGGTGTGGGTCGAGGCGTGGAACCAGACCAGATCGATCCGCCGGTCCCGGCCCGCCTCGGTGTCCTTGCGGACGATCTTGCGCTCGTGGACGAAAGGCGCGGCCGGGTCCTGCGCGGGCGACTGGTCCTCGATCCGCCAATCGCCCCGCCCCGCGACCGGGACGAGGGCGGACACGAGCAGGAGCAGGACAGGAAGCCGGGGGACAACGCGCATGTGCTGGATACGTATGGCGGGGGCTCTTTCTTTGCCCCGGCTCCCATTTTGTCGGGGTAGCCCGGACCGCCCCGACCGGCGCGTCCTCGCGTTCAAGGACCTTGGAGAATCCCCGTCAACCGGCGAAGGATGGACTTGCCGCCAGGCAAGGGTAGGGCCGTGCGGCCCGCGCGGCCAAGCGGATGTCCTAGCGACGTTCCTTCCCTGACCGGGCCGGTCAGGGTTACCCCGGTAAATGGTAGCGGAACGTGCCAATGTTCAGGCGCGTCGGTTTTGCGGTTGTCGATGCAGGCTCGGGCATCGCTTGGGATTTTGTCAGGAATTGTCGCCTGCCCCCGGAAATGCGTTCCCATTCTCACCTGACCTCGTAGTCGCATCTGTTTATGAGGTTATCGTTAGTAGTTGCTTTCAGGTGGAACTTCTGACGGGGTGATCCATTCAATTACTGAAGATCTCTTCCCTGTCTCTGCAAAAAACTTCACGCATTCGGCAGCCTTGGCGGGATGAACAAATAGACCTTTTGATGCATGGTAGTCATCGAACACTTCGAATACCTCGGTTAGACGATTCTGTTCTCCTACTGAGAGCCATGTTTCAACCACTCTCCTTCCGCTAAATGTGTGGATGTTCAGGCAAAATTTTCTTTCCTGAAGATCTGGAGCAATTGTCATCATCTGGCGACAGCCCGTATTGTCGGTTCTTTCAATGGTCGCCCCCCCGGACCCTTCATCCCAATACTCATCAGGGAAAACGCATATTGATTCCAGCAATGCATTCAGTGATGCGTCTTGCGTTGGCGGATTTGGTGGCGTGATAGAAATTTCCGGGGTCATAATTTCATAATTTCCGGGTTCACATTTCCCAAGACCCCATCGAGCCCCGAGAGCGCAACAAACAGCACTCACGCACTGAATGCGCACGGCGGGAATGGTTTCTATGTCCTCACGCCATCAGACTCTGGCGGCAGAGCATGGCGTAGGTGCCGTCCTGTGCCTGGAGGCTTTCGTGGTCGCCTTCCTCGACGACCTTGCCCCGCTCGAGCACGTAGATGCGGTCGGCGTTGCGCACGGTGGAGAGGCGGTGGGCGATGACGAAGCTGGTCCGGTTGGACATGAGCCGCTCGAGTGCGCCCTGGATGAGCTTCTCGGTCTCGGTGTCGACGCTGGCGGTGGCCTCGTCGAGGAGGAGGAGGGGGGGATTCTTCAGGACGACGCGGGCGATGGAGATGCGCTGCTTCTCGCCGACGGAGAGCTTCACGCCCCGCTCGCCGACGTTGGTGTCGAGCTGCTGGGGCAGGGCGGCGACGAAGGCCTCGGCGTTCGCGGCGCGGAGGGCTTCCCACATCTCCGTGTCCGTCGCCTCGGCCTTGGCGAGGAGGAGGTTCTCCCGCACCGAGCCGTTGAAGAGGAAGCTCTCCTGCGTCACGTAGCCCATCGCGTCGCGTAGGGAGGACTTCCGGATGGTGTCGATGGGGATGCCGTCGATCGAGATCGTCCCGGAATCGGCCTCGTAGAAGCGCGTCAGCAGGTTGATGACGGTCGACTTGCCGGCTCCGGTGTGTCCGACGAGGGCGATCATCTGGCCGGGCTTGGCCTCCATGGAGACGCCGCGGAGCGTCGGGATGCTGTCGCCGTAGGAGAACTGCACGTCGTGCAGGACGACCTGTCCGCGCACGGGCTGCGGCAGGTCGTCGCCCTCGTCGAGGCCGGGCTCCTCCTCGGCGTCGATGATCTCGAAGACCCGCTCGCCGGCGGCGCGGCCGGCCTGGAGGATCTGGTTCAGCCCGTGGAGCCGCGAGATGGGCTCGTAGAAGAGGTTCAGGGCGACGAGAAAGGCGACGAAGACGCCGGTCTGCGCCTCCAGGGCGGCTTGGTCGGGCGCCTGCATCACCGACCACGCGCCGTAGGCGATGACGAGGGCGTAGCCGAAGTTGCGGCAGAACTCCATGGACGGGTTGTAGACGGCCCACACGCGCATCAGGTGCAGCGTCGCCTGCCGGACGAGGTGGCTGGCATGGTTGAAGCGTCCCAGCTCCGTCTCCTCGCGGACGAAGGCCTTGATCTGCTGGACGCCGTCGATGTTGTCGTGCAGCAGGGAGTTCATCTCGCTGGTCGCCTCGCGGACGCGGCGGTGGCGTCCGGGCGAGGTCTTCGTGTAGGCCCAGGCGCCGCCGACGAGGAAGGGCATGGGGATCATGGTGGCGAGGGCGAGCTGCGAATCGAGATGGAAGAGGTAGCCGCCCACGACGAGGATCTGGAGGGAGGCGACGACGCCCTGCTCGATGCCGTCGATGAGGACCCGCTCCATGGAGGTGACGTCCTCGGTCACCCGCGTCATCACATCGCCGGTGCGCTTGTTGTCGAACCACCGCATGGGGAGCCGCTGGATTTTCCGGTACAAATCGGAACGGATGTCGAAGATCACCCGCTGCTCGAACGTATTGTTCAGGATGATGCGAAGCGCGTTGAAGAGGTTCGTCGCGAAGAAGGTCCCCGCCGCGAGCAGGGCGAGCGGCATGAGCCGGTCGAAGTCCCGCTGCGGGATGACCTCGCCGGTGATCGTCTGCGCCACGCTGGGGAAGACGATCACAAGCACGGTCATGAGGACGGCGCAGGCCAACTGCGCCGCGGCGAGGAGCGGGTAGCGCTTCAGATAGGAAAAGACCCGGAAGACGGTGCTCATGCGGCGATCAAACGATTTGAAAGGTCGAAATTTTCGGAAATACTAAATAAACCGGCAAGGCTTCGGCGGCCTCCGGGACCACCTGCTCCACCATGCCCCGCAAACGCTGGCGCTCCATTCTTTTCTGGACTTTTGTCCTGCCCGCCCTGCTTCTCGTCGCTCTGGTCGTCGGCTGCAACCTCTGGATCGTGCTCTCGACTCGTGCCCGCGTCCACGATTCCGTCTCGTTGATCGAGGCGAGGGAGATCGGCGTCGTTCTCGGCACCTCGAAGAAGACGGGCCCGGACACGCCCAACCGGCATTTCGAGAACCGCATGGCCGCCGCGGCCGATCTCTTCGCCGCGGGCAAGGTGGAGCGCCTCCTCGTCAGCGGCTACCGCGATTCCGAATACTACGACGAGACCCGCGACATGATTGCGAAGCTGAAGGCGCTCGGCGTGCCCGAGGCGTCCCTCCTCGCCGACGACCGCGGCGCGCGCACCCTCGACTCCATGGTGCGGGTGAAGGAGGTGTTCGGCTTCGACCGCGTCGTCATCGTCTCCGACGATTTCCACGTGAACCGCGCCCTCTTCATCGCCGACCGCTGCGGACTCGACGCCATCGCCCTGCGCTGCGAGGCGGTGGACTACGGCGATTCGCGGAAGGTGCGCCTGCGCGAATGCCTCGCGAGGGTGAAGGCGGTGCTCGACCTCTACGTCCTCTCCTCGCGCGAGGAGGCGGCCATCTACCGCGTCGCCGGGACGGCCTCGAGCTGACTGCCCAGCTCCGCGAGCGTCTTCTCGAAGCTCTCCACATCGGAGAAGCTCAGCGCCTTCGCCCCGCGGTCGATGCGGCGCATCAGGCCGGCGAGGACGCGTCCGGGGCCGAGCTCGATGAAGAGCGTCTCGCCCCGGTCGAGGAAGTGGCGCACGCATTCGCTCCACCGCACCGAGCCGCTCACCTGCGCCTCCAGAGTGCGGCGGATCTCGCCGGGCTGCGACACCTCGGTCGCCTCGACGTTGCAGACCACGGGGATGTGGGGCGTCTGGAAGGAGAGGTCGCGCAGCACCTCGGCCAGCTTTTCCTGCGCCGGCATCATCAGGCGGGAGTGGTAGGCGCCGGCCACGTCCAGCTCCTGCGCGATGCGCACACCGTGGTCCTGCGCCTCGGCGACGGCCTGGGCGATGCCCGCCTTCTTGCCCGAGACCACGATCTGGCCGGGGGCGTTCAGATTGGCGACGTCGATGTCGCATTTCGCCGCGAGGGCGCGGATGTCGGCCTCCTCCCCGCCGATCAGGGCGGCCATCGACCCCTCCGTCGCTGCGGTGGCTTCCTCCATGAAGGCTCCGCGCTTCGCGACGAGATCGAGGCCGGTCTCGAAGGAGAAGGTGCCCGCCGCCGCGTGGGCGGTGAACTCGCCGAGGGACAGTCCCGCGCAGCCCGCGATCTCGAGGTCGGGCAGGTGGCTTTTGAGCAGCTCCAGACAGGCGAGGCCATGGACGTAGAGCGCCGGCTGGCAGATCGAGGTGCGCGTCAGCTCCGAGGCCGGGCCCTCGAACATCTTCTCCGTCAGCGCATAGCCAAGCTGGGCGTCGGCACGGTCGAACAGCTCGCGAACGGAGTCGAAGCGCTCCGCGAGATCCCGTCCCATCCCGACGGTCTGGGCGCCTTGACCGGCGAACATCAATACGGCTCTAGTCCCCATGGGTAAGAGCGCTACTCAACCCGCGTTCCTCGCCGGCGCAACGGGTTTTTGGCACCGGAGAGGGTCGGGTGGGGGACTGAAGAGGGGCGAACGCGCCACCGATGCCACCGTCGATCACGGGGCGAGGTGCCGGGCCATGTGCCGATGGGGGATACCCGCCTCCTCGAAGGTCTCCCCGTGGGCCACGAATCCGAGCGACTCGTAGAAGGGAAT
Source organism: uncultured Akkermansia sp. (assembly GCA_964435425.1). Lineage (GTDB taxonomy): Bacteria > Verrucomicrobiota > Verrucomicrobiia > Verrucomicrobiales > DEV007 > Arctic95D-9. The sequence goes on from CAYSZN010000014.1 coordinate 13,007, forward strand.
CGAATGGACCTGGGCGTGGAGCACGAGCCGCTCCATCCCCCGTGCCTGCGCCGCCGCGATGGCCGCCTCCATCAGGGCCCTGCCTACCCCGCTCCGCCGCCATTCCGCCAGCACCGCGACCCGTCCGATCCGGCCCGAGGAGAGCAACCGCGCCGTGCCCACCGGGCTTCCCTCGCCGGACCGGGCCAGAAAATGGACCGAGACCGCGTCGTGCTCGTCGATTTCGAGATCCTCCGGCACCCCTTGCTCAACGACGAAAACCGCCTTCCGCACCGCGAGCAGCTCGCTCCGGGCGGATTCCCAATCGACGGTTTGGACGGACATGGGGAGGAGTTGATCGTTGAGGGTTGATAGTTGAGAGGCTCGAAATCAACGAGTTGCCGCGATGCGACAACTCATCTTTTTGGTGTCGATTTGGCGTAAGTTTCTCATTTCCAGACTGTCATATCAACTCCAGCCAGAATCACGTTGCGGGGACGACACGCTGCAAACCCAGGGTCAGGGCGAAGGCGGCGAGGCAGGCGATGGCGGCGCGCCAGTCTGCGAAGACGACGGCCGCGGCGTCGTAGAGGGCGATCCCGGCGATGGCGAAGGCGATGCCCTTCGGCACCCGCTCGGCGAGCGCCCGGCGTATGGCCGTGAGCCATGCGCCTGTCCCGAGCACTCCGGCCACGAGCAGCACGATCGCCGCCCCGTCCAGAGTCGTCGGGCGCGAGGCCACGAGGGGGAAGATCACCGGCAGCATCAGCATCAGGCGGGGGAGAAGGCGCAGCGCCAGCGGCGTGTCGAGATGCTCCTGTCGCGCGGCGAGGGTCAGTCCGGCGATGTAGAGCACCACTCCGGCGGCGAGGACAAAGACCGTCGTCGGCACTTCCAGCGACTGCGTATGCATCGCGACCGCGCTGCCGGCTCCGACGTAGACCAGCGCCCGGCACAGGCCCATCACCAGAACCGACCCGGTCCAGCGCTTGTGGAGCCAGTTGTAGAGCAGGATCGCCGCGACGAGCCCGACGACGAGGAGCGGGTGGACGGTGGTGGCTCCCAGGAGGATCGCCGTTCCCGCCGCCATTTCCCCGATGCCGACCGCCCAGACCGCTCCGCGCCCGATCCGGCCTGATGGAATGGGACGGCTGGCCGCGTGGAGACGGTCCCATGCGGCGTCGTAGGCGTCGTTCAGGGTCATGCCCGCGATGTAGAGCAGGCTCATCCCCAGCACGGTCCAGCCGAGTTCGCCCGTCCATCCGCCGCCCGAGAGGAACCAGCCCACCGCCACGTTGGTCCACACCGTCGGCAGGTTCGAGACCCGCCCGAGGACGAGGAGGGTGCGGAGCAGGGAAGGCGGTCGGTCGGAGTTCACCCCGAACGCTAGCCGAGGACGGACGCCTGCCAAGTCCGGGATTGCCTCCGGGGAGACGATCCGATACCATCCCATACCGATGAGCGACGCCCCCGAGGAAATCGACCCTGCCGAAGTCATGAGGCGCGAGCTCGCCGAGTATCTCGCCGACCTCAAGGTCCATCGCATGCCTTTTGGCCGCTACAAGCATCTGCCCCTCCACGCCCTGCCCTACGAATACCTGCATTGGTTCGTCGAGAAGGGCGACGGCTTTCCGAAAGGGCGGCTCGGCGAGCTGATGGAGTTCGTCTACCGGACGAAGGGCGACGGGGCCGAGGCGATCTTCGCGAGGCTGCGGAAGGGGTGAGCGAGGCCGGGAAAAAACAGTTGAAGGGACTGCTGCCCCGGCCTCTTTTGCTGACAGGCAATATGTCGGCATTCTCTGAGCTCCATTTGACCGTTCTCTCCGTCTTCGCGGCGGAGGGCTGGGCTTTCACCGAAGTGACGGGGCGGGAGGTGCTGCGGGCGGGTTTCGAGGCCCACCACACCCGGGTCGATCTGCATGTGCAGTGCTTCCCGGCGCTGGCGGCGGTCTCGGTGGTGTCGGAGTCTCCGAACGCTTGCCCGGGGCCGGCGCACCGCGAGCGGCTCTCGGAACTGGCCATGCGGGTGAACCAGACGCTGACGGTGGGCAACTTCGAGCTCGACTGGGATGCCGGACGGCTGATCTTCCGGGTGACGAACCTGTTCCCGTCGCCGCAGGGCGATCCCGCCATCCTCCGCGGTCTCGTCCACACCGTGGTCGGCGAGATGGACCGCATCGCCCCTCTCGAGGCGATCGTCCTCCGGGCCGACGGTCCCAGCCTCGCGGCCATCGACTTGCCCGCCCTGCTGCGCCGCGACGATCTGCTGCCCCAGGTTCCCGCTCCACCGACGGCTCCGTGATGGACGGGGAGCTGCCACTGGGAGACGAGGTCTACGTCCTCAAGGAAGGGCGTCGCCTCGGTCCCTTCACGGTGGAGGATTTGCTGGATGGTCTGGAAAGCGGCGATTTCTCCGAGGACGACGTGTGCCTCCGCGCCGGCGCGGGCGATTGCGAGCGCCTGCGCGACCTGCTCGACTGGGACGAGGGAGACGGGGCGGACGACGAGGCGGGGCAGGACGATGAAGAGGACGAGGAGCTCGAGGAGGCCGAGGAAGAGGAATGGGAGGAGCCGCCTCCGCCGCGCCGGGAGACGCCGCGTCCCGCGGGGAGCGGTGCGGCGGGTGGCGCGGACCGGATTCTCTACGTCGGCCATCCTTCCGTGCTGACCTATCCCTTCGCCATTTTGGCCCTCGTGGGCGGCGTCACCGGAGGGATTTGGCTCTACCGGATCGATCCGATTTTCACTCTGGCGGGACTTGGCCTGGCCACGGCGGGGCTGGCGCGGCTCAGCTTCGTGCGCTTCACCCACGACTACCGGATCCGCCTGCGCCGGATCGAGGTCGTGACCGGGTTCCTCGCGCGCAGCTCGCGCGAGGTCCGCATCACCGACGTGCGGTCGATCAACGTGACCTGCCGCGGCCTTGCCGGAATGTTCGGAATCGGCACGGTCGATTTCCTCACCTCCGGAGACGAGCCGGAAGTCTCCTTCGAGCGGATCTGGGCGGCTCGGCGGATCAAGGCCCTGGTGCGCCGCCTTCAGGATTCGGCCTGACATTCGGGCCGGAAATCCGCCGGCAGCCGGGTAGGGCGAACCGTCCTCGGTGAGCCGCTGCGTCGGGAAGGCTGGAGGGGCACGCTCCGTCGTGCCCGCGTCGGACCGGCCCGGTGGCTCCGGCGGGCACGACGGAGCGTGCCCCTCCAAGGTCAGGCGTCCATCGGATGTTTGTCCTGACGACCACGGGCCTTGGCCAACGACGGCCCGGCAGGGACACCTCGCCCCACCTCTTCGTGGCATCGGGCGCCTTGGTGACGTTCGGGCCGCTCACGCGACCGGCGTCCGGACGGAGAGGACGATCCGCACGGTGATCCAGAGGATGGCCCCGGCCATCAGGGCTCCGTGGAGGCGGTTCACGAGCAGGGCGTAGCGGGTGCGCTGGAGCTGGCGGCGGTAGCGTTCGGAGATCCAGATGAAGGTGACGAGGATCGGCAGGAACAGGGAGGTCGTCATCACGTTGTGGGGGATCACGGGATGCCCCACGCCGGTGTAGAAGAGGGTGATCCCGCCGACTATGCCGAGGAAGAGCAGCATCCAGCGCGCGCTGGTGCCCCGCACCCGCCACACCTCGTCGTCCTGATGGGTCGCGGCGATCCGGTGGACCGTGGCGACGGCGGCGAAGACGACAAATCCGTAGACGAGGATCCATCCGCCCCGCCCGAGCACGCTCGATTTCACCTGGGCGAGGGCGCCGGAGAAACCGCGCTCCATCAGCGCTCCGGCGCCTTTTTCGCGGAGGTAGCGGCGCAGCCCCGGCCGTTCGTCCGGCGGGATCGCCGAGAGCTCGGCCCGTCCCGGATGGGTCTGCTGGAAGGCGGCGGCTTCGCTGGGGGAATCGAACCAGACGAAGTATTTCAGATAGGTGTGGAAGGGGTCGCCGAAGGTGGCCGACGCATAGCTCAGCCTGGGGCCGGTCACGAGGAGGAAGGCGGCCGCCGTCATCGCCAGTCCGACGATCTGGTTCGAGGCCGACCAGAGCTCGGGCTCCTCTTCGCGTGCGCGGCGCGGGCGCAGTCCCGACCAGAGCGAGCGGAGGAGCGACACGAGGACGAAGCCGGCCACGATGGGCCAGACGAGCGGCTTGGCGAGGTAGCTGAGGCCTAGCAGCACGCCGAAGACGCCGTAGAGCCAGAGCGGATTCTGCCGGATCAGCGAGAGAGCGCAGAGCCAGGTCAGGACGACGAGGAGGAAATAGAGGGCGTCGGAGCTGAAGTAGCCGGACCGCTCCAGAATGACGCCGAACCCGCCCATCAGGACGATCGCGGCCGCGCCGGAGAAGGAGAAGGCCCGCGCCGCCGCCACTGCGAAGGCGGCGAGGAGCCCGCCCGCGAGGAGGAAGTTCAGCCATTTCCCCGCCTCGAAGACGGCGTCGGGAGGAGAGCCCGCCCATCCGCGCATCAGCCAGGGGAAGAGCGGATCGACGATCCCGTCGGTGTAGCGCGGGAACGCGCGGGTGAAGTCGCCGAGGATGGAGGCGCGTTCGTTGCCGCCGTCGAGGGAGGTGGACCGATAGACGGCGTCGATGAAGTCCGCCTGCGGTCGGGTGGTCCGGTCGGTGTTCACCTCGAGGATGAAGATGGCGCCGAAGTAGCAGTAGGCCCACGCGTAGAGGGCGAGGGCCGAGAGGTAGACGGCCCAAAGCGTGGTGCTCTTGCGGGAGCGTCCGCCGTTCGATGGCTCCGTTCTCATCGGTCTTCGGAGCGGAGCCGGTCGAGCCGGGATTCGGATTCGGCGACGAAGGCCTCGGACTGCCTGAAGCGGATGAGGTCGGCCACCTTGGCCGCATCCCGCTGCGAGGCGGGGAGGACGTTCAGTTCGACCCTGCCCACCGAAGCACCGGGGAAACCGGAGAGCTTCTCCGGGCTCCTCGTGTGGAGGACGAGGCGCTTCGGACGGAACCAGCCGGCGAAATACTCGACCTTCTCCACCTCGGCGTAGTCGAAGGGGACGGTCGTGGGCTCTGCCTTGCGGAAGGCGCGGTCCCTGGTCTTGAACTGCAGCTCGACCGCGTCGCGTCCGCAGTAGAGCTTTCCCTCGACGTGGTTGTAGCCGAGCGGATCCGTCGCGGGATTCTCGAAGGAGACTGACAGTTCGTCGTACACGGGCCGGAGGGATGGGAGAAGGTCAGGTCGTCGCCGGGTTCGGATTCATCGTCCGGGCGAGGGCTTCGGTCCAGTAGTCGATCTCGGCCCTCTCCATGGGGCGCGGCAGGACGAATCCGGCGTAGAGATGGTGGGGCGCGTCCCCGCTGCGGAGCAGGCAGCGCCACATGCCCCCGTCGAGCGTGATCTGCGTGGCCTGGCTTTCATCGAGGCCGAGAAGGCGGTTCGCCTTGCCCGAGGCCTCCAGCAGGAGCACCGCCTCGGACGCGACGCCTCCCGCGTGTTTGGGAAAGGCATAGAGCGGCAGTCCGTCCGCGTCGCAGACGATCACCTCGACCGCATCGAGCCGGCGCCGGGCGACATCCCCGAATTGCTCGACGCGCTCAAGGAGAGCTCCTGCGGCGTCTTCGGGGAATGGCTCGGGCTCGGGCTCGGGTTCCGGCTCGGGTTCCGGCTCGGGTTCCGGCTCGGGTTCAGGCTCGGGCTCTGGTTCGGGCTCTGGTTCGGGCTCTGGTTCGGGCTCTGGTTCGGGCT
>CAYSZN010000015.1:0-17889 GCA_964435425.1 uncultured Akkermansia sp.
CTACGGCTCCGATCCGAGGAGCGGCCCGGAAAGTCCGAAGAAGCGTTCGGCATTGCGCGAGGTGATGATGGCGATCTCGGCGGGAGAGAGCCCATGCAGCTCGCCGAGCCGACGGGCGGTGTATGCCACCATGGCCGGTTCGCAGGATTTGCCGCGGAACGGGACGGGGGCGAGGTAGGGGGCGTCGGTCTCGACCATGACGCGGTCGAGCGGAACCCGCGCCGCCGTCTCGCGGACATCGTCGGCCTTGGGGTAGGTGAGGACTCCGGTGAAGGAAAGGAAATGCCCTCCCGCCAAGGCCCGCTCCGCTTCGGCGGGAGTCCCGGTGAAGCAATGCAGCACCGCGGTCACGCCAGGAAAGCGCTCCAGCACCGCCAGGGTCGCCGCCGTGCTCTCGCGTTGGTGGATCACGGCGGGGAGCCCGTGGTCGAGCGCCAGTTGCAGCATTTCCTCGAAGATGGACTCCTGAAGCCGACGCCAGGCCGTGACCTCGCTTCCATCCTGCGGAGGGTGGTAGAAGTCGAGGCCGATCTCCCCGATGGCAACGACTCCGTGGCCGGAGGCGAGGGAGCGGAGCCGCCCGCGCCAGTCCTCGGGCCCGGGTTCGTGGACGTAGCAGGGATGGATTCCGACGGTCGCGAACACTCCCGGATGCGATGCGGCCAGGGAACGATTCGTCTCCGCGTCGTCGATGTCGCAGGAGATCGAGACGATCCGGCCGATTCCCGCTGCCGCCGAACGCTCCAGAACCCCCGGAATTTCCCCGGAAAACCGGGCCGAGGCGAGGTGGGCGTGGGTGTCGGTCAAAAAAGCTTCAGATTTTGCTTCCATTCTCTTGCAGCTCCTCTAGCATCCGCTATTGAGAGGAACATCTGAAAAATTTCTGAAAAAAGCGTTTTCAACCCCTTTAACGTGTGTTAAGCGAATGCCCTGTGGAGCAGCGTCAACGGACCGCTACTGTTTGAATCTGATGAGAATGCAACTCTTTTCGACTGGACTTGCCGCCGTGGCGGTCGTTTCCCTAGCTGGCATCGGCCACGCGCAGCAAACTGTGACCGACCAATACGGGACGGAAATCCTGATGGATGTGCTGCCGCCTACGGTGCAGAGCCAAGTCCACCAGACCCGCTCCGTGCTCGACGACGGCGGGGGCGAAGGCCCTCTCAAGGTCGACAAGCTGGGCCGCTTCCATATCGAGCAGGGTGCCAACAAGGGCAGTGTCGGAGGCTCCAGCGACGAATATCTCGTCAACCAGCTCCTTGGGGTCGTCCTCCTGCCCCGTCCCGGCGATGTCCGTCCCGATGGATGGCCCGGCGTCGAGGGGATCTGGCATGATTTCGACGAGTTCCCGCGCCAGGTCGGCTTCGCCCTCCAGAGCTACATCGGCAAGCCGGTCTCCCTCGCCTCCCTCGACCAGATGGTGAAGGACGTGATCATCGCCTACCGCGACGGCGACCGTCCCGTGGTCGACGTTCTCATTCCCGAACAGGACATCACCTCGGGGGTGGTGCAGCTCGTCGTGATCGAATCCGAGCTCGCCCGCATTCGCGTCGAGGGCGTCGATGCCGACACCGAGGAGTTCATCCGCAGCCAGATGCGCGTGAAGAAAGGCGAGGTCATCCGAGCCTCCGACGTGCTCCGCGACCTCTCCTGGGTGAATCGCAGCCCCTACCGCAAGGTCGACATGGTCTACGCGCCCGGCTACGAGTTCGGAACCACCGACATCATTCTGAAGAGCTACCAGAACCGCGCGAACTGGTTCTACACCGGCTACGAGGACTCCGGCGTCGATTTCCTCGGCGAAGACCGCTTCATCGTCGGCTTCAACATGGGCGACGCCTTCGGACCGAACCGCAGCCTCAGCTACCAGTACACCAGCGACTTCGACATGGAGCACGTGAGGGCGAACTCGCTCGTCTACACCCACGCGCTGCCTTGGCGCCACTGGCTCACCGTCCTTGCCTCGTATGTCGACATCGATTCCGATCCGATTCCGATCGGTGGCGGTAACACGCTGGACTCCGACGGCGACAACATCCAGCTCAGCGGTCGCTACAGCATCCCGCTCGACGGCACCTCCAACCGCCAGCGCGAGATGGACTTCGGCTTCGACTGGAAATCGAACGGCAACAACCTCGAGTTCGTCGACTTCACCAACGCGGGCAACATCCAGCTCTTTGGTTCGCGCGTCGAGATCTTCCAGTTCAGCCTTGGCTACCAGGAGACGATCCAGCATCAGCGCGGTGTGTCCCAGTTCGACATCCGTGGGGTCTTTTCGCCCGGTGGATTCAACAACCACAACTCCGATGCCGCCTTCAACTCCTCCCGTCTCGGATCCACGGCGGACTACTTCTACGTGATCGCGAGCTTCGAGCATCAACGCCGCCTCCACGAAGACTGGTCGATGCGCTTCCGGGTTCAGGGTCAGGATGCCAACGGCAACCTCCAGGCGTCCGAGCAGCTCGGTGCCGGTGGTTACGATACCGTCCGCGGCTTCGACCAGCGCGTCGCCCGCGGCGACCATGGCGTATGGGGCACCTTCGAGCTCTACACTCCGGAAGTCTCGCTCGGACGGATCTGGGATTGGGAGAACGAAACCGACAGCCTCCGCTTCCTCGGCTTCTTCGACGCCGCCAACCTCGGCAACGAGGATCTGCTGCCCGGCGAGCCCAGTTCCATGCAGGTTGGATCGGTCGGCATTGGTCTGCGCTGGAACTACAGCGACTGGTTCAAGCTCCGCGTCGACTACGGCTACCCCGTCTTCACCGAGAACGTGATCGCCGACGAATCCGGCCGCTTCCACATCGGTGCCACGGCGACCTTCTGACGAAGATCCAGCGGCACGGGTCCATTGCCGCCCTCTTTTCCAACGGGCTCCCTTCTTCGGAACGGAGCCCGTTTTGCGTTTCCCCACAGCCCGACGGCGAAGTCGCGCCAGAATGGCCTTTCCCGCTTGAATGATCCGGCGGAAAACGCTAACTATCGCACTCCTATCCACCAACCCCGAACGATCCTCACACCATGGGAAGACCCGTCACCTTGTTCACCGGCCAATGGGCCGATCTCGACTGCGAAACGATCCTCACGAAAGCCAAGTCGATGGGCTACGACGGGGTCGAGCTGGGCTGCTGGGGCGACCACTTCGAGGTTCCCAAGGCCGACGCCGCCTACTGCGCCTCGAAGCGCGCCCTGCTGGAGAAGCACGACATGAAGTGCTTCGCCGTCTCCAGCCACCTCGTCGGACAGGCGGTCTGCGACAACATCGACGCCCGCCACCAGCAGATTCTCCCCGACTACATCTGGGGCGACGGAGATCCGGAAGGCGTCCGCCAGCGGGCCGCTGAAGAGCTGAAGCGCACCGCCATCGCGGCGAAGGAGTTCGGCGTGGGCGTCGTCAACGGGTTCACTGGCTCCTCGATCTGGCATCTGATCTACTCCTTCCCGCCGGTGTTGCCGGGGCAGATCGACGCCGGCTTCCGCGATTTCGCGGACCGCTTCGGTCCGATCATGGATGTCTTCCAGGAGAACGGGATCAAGTTCGCCCTCGAGGTCCATCCGACCGAGATCGCCTTCGACATCGCCTCCGCCGAGCGGGCCTTGGAAGCCATCGGCCATCACCCAGCCTTCGGCTTCAACTACGACCCGAGCCACTTCGGCTATCAGGGGGTGGACTACGTCGAGTTCATCTACCGCTTTGCCGACCGCATCAACCACGTCCACATGAAGGATGTGGCTTGGTCCGAGTTCCCCGTGGACGCGGGCGTCTTCGGCGGGCACGTCGATTTCCACAACCGGAAGCGCTACTGGGACTTCAAGTCGGTGGGCCGCGGACGGATCAACTTCGAGAGCATCATCCGCGCGCTCAACGACATCGGCTACAACGGCCCTCTCTCCGTGGAGTGGGAGGACGGCGGCATGGACCGCGAGCACGGAGCCGCCGAATCCGCCGCCTTCGTCAAGAAGCTGGATTTCCCGACGTCGAACATCGTCTTCGACGCCCAGTTCGACCGTTGAGGGGAGCGCGGGCACTTCTGCCCGCTACAGCACCTGGCGGCGAAGCCGCGTTTTCAAAAAGCGGGCAAGAGTAACCGCGCTCCCTTTTCACGATCCGGTGGTCCTTCGTCAATCAAGCAGGCGGATTGCCATGGGTAGGTCGCGCGGCCAAACGGACATCCGTGCGACGTTCGCTCCCTGACCGGGCCGGTCAGGGCTACCTTGGAATGCCGAAGCAGCTCCCGAGGGGCGGAGTGTCTTGCACCTCCTTACGGCCAATCTCCCGAAGAAACGCTCACCACCCCGTTCCCACGTTCCACTCCTCCATCAGGTCGGTGGGGATCTCGTCGAGGAAGCGGGAGGGACGCTGCAGGACCTCGCCGGTGAAGGAGCCGTGCCAGAGCAGGGGATAGGTCAGGTAGAGCTCGTCCTTGGCCCGGGTCACGGCCACGTAGAAGAGGCGGCGCTCCTCTTCGAGGCCATCCTGCGTCTCGCCATCCTCGTCGAGGACGCGGCTGTTGGGAAACATGCCGTCGGCGAGCCAGACGCAGAAGACGACGTTCCATTCCAGGCCCTTGGCCTGGTGGACGGAGCTGAGGCAGACCGATTCGGGATCGGGCTGCGTCGCGGTGGCCTCGACCGCGTCCTGTCCGGCGAGCAGGCTGAGCTGGGTGAGGAACTCGCCGATGTCGTCGAAGCGCTCGGCGTAGCGCTCGAGCTGGAGGAGATCCTGTTTGCGGTTCTCGTAGTTCGTGAACTTGCCCTTCATGTAGTCCTCGTAGACGCCTCCGAGGATGGAGGGCATCATCGCCGCGGGCGGCTTGGGACCTCCGGCCGCATCGACAAGCTCGTCGAGAGTGTAGGCGAGCTGCTCCCAGCCTGGACGGGCCTTGGCGGCGACTTTGAATGTCAGCAGGGGTTCGGAGAAGGAGAGCGGCGTCTCCGCCCCCGCCAGATCGCTGGCGAGCCACTCGGCCCATAGCTTGTCGGCTCCCTTGCTCCCCACGCCGGGCAGCATCCGCACGAGCCGCTTGAAGGCCACCTCGTCGCGGCGGTTGAAGACGAGCTTCATGAAGGCGGCGGCGTCCTTGATGTGGGCCTGCTCGAAGAAGCGCAGGCCGCTGGTGATGATGAAGGGGATGCCGCGCTTGGTCAGCTCGAGCTGGATCTCCATGGCGTGGAAATGGGCGCGGTAGAGCACGGCGATCTCGTTCAGCGGGACGTTGTCCTCACGCAGCTCGAGGATGCGCTGGGCGACGAAGGCGGCCTGGGTGGCCGGGTCCTGCATGGGGGCGAGGGCGGGCCGGACGAGACGGTCGGGCCGAGCCGGGGCGAGGTCCTTGCGGAACTGCCGCGTGTTCGGGGCGATGGCGGCGTTGGCGAGGCTGAGGATCTCGGGGACGGAGCGGTAGTTCGTCTCGATGACGTATTTCCGCGCTCCGGGATAGCGGTCGGGAAACTCGAGGATGTTGCGGAAATCGGCCCCGCGCCAGGAGTAGATGGACTGGGCGTCGTCGCCCACGACCATGACGTTGTTCTGCGGGGCGGCGAGCAGGTCGATGAAGGAGGCCTGGAGGAGGTTGGTGTCCTGGTACTCGTCGACGAGGATCCATTCGAACTGTCTCTGGTAGATCTCGAGCAGCTCCGGCCGCTCGCGGAGGAGGCGGAGCGGCTTCTCGAGGAGGTCGTCGAAGTCCATCGAGTTCGTCTCGCGCTTCTTCCGTTCGTAGCCCTCCTGGATCGCCTCGATCTGGGGCACGAGGTGATGGAAGTAGGGATGGCGGCGGCGGACGATGTCCTCGATCGGTTCGCCGGTGTTCACGGCGAGGCTGAAGAGGTCGCCGAGCACCTCGGGCTTGGGGAAACGCACGGCCTTCGTATCGATCTCGCTCGTCTCGACCGCGCCGGAGAGCAGCTCGCGCTGGTCCTCGCGGTCCATGATGGTGAATCCAGGCTCCCATCCGAGCTCGCGGGCGTGGCGGCGGAGGATGCGGTTGCCGATGGAGTGGAAGGTGCCGCCCCAGAGGTCGCGGGTGTCGTGGGGGACGAGGTCGCCGACGCGCTCGAGCATCTCGCGGGCGGCCTTGTTCGTGAAGGTGAGGAGGAGGATGTTCGACGGCCGGACGCCGTTGTCGAGGAGATAGGCGACGCGGTAGGTCAGGGTGCGGGTCTTGCCGCTGCCGGCCCCGGCGATGACGAGCGCGGGACCGGGCGGCGCGGTGACGGCCGCGAGCTGCTTTTCGTTCAGCTCGGCGGCGTAGTCGATTTGCGATTTCGCGTTCGCGGGAACGCGGTGGACGGTGTATTCGCGGGCCATCTTCCGGTGACCTTAGGTCCGGGCCGCGCCGGTGCAAACGATGATGGCCGCGGAAATCCGAAATCCGAAGCTCGAAATCCGAACTTCAGGTTCCGGGCTTCGGATTCCGGACCTCGCGCTTCGGGTTTCGCGCCTCACATTTTCCGGGCGGCGGCTTCCGCCAAGGGACTGCGCTCGCCGCGCTCCAAAGTGACGTGCGCACTGCACGCCTCGTCGCGGAGGCGCTCGCGAGTGTAGACAAGGCCATTGCTAAGTCGGTCCACATAGGGATTGTCGATCTGGGCGGGGTCGCCCACGAGGATGAGCTTCGAGCCGCGTGCCATGCGGGTGACGATGGTCTTGGCCTCCAGCGGAGTGAGCTGCTGGGCTTCGTCGAGGATGAAGAACCGGTTCGGAATGGAGCGTCCGCGGATGTAGCAGAGAGCTTCGATCTCGATCAGTCCCGATTCGAGGAAGGGATCGTAGCAGCGCTTCCCGCCCCCCGGCACGGGGAGTTCGGGACCGTTCTTGCGGGCGCGCGGGGCTTGCTTGCGCTTCGTGGATCCTTGTTCGGGTGCGAGGAGGAACTCGAGGGCATCGTAGATTGGCTTCAGCCAAGGGTCGAGCTTCTCCTCGAGCGAGCCGGGGAGGAAGCCAAGGGTGTCGCCGAGAGGAATGACGGGGCGGCTCACGGTGAGTCCGTTGTATTCCCCGTTGAAGGTCGCGTGGAGGGCGGCGGCCACGGCAAGGAGAGTTTTGCCGGTGCCAGCCGAACCATAGCAGGTCACCAGCGAGATTTCCGGGTTGAGAAGGGCGTCAAGGAAGCACTGCTGGCCGAGATTGAGCGGCCTCAGGGGAGCTCCGCGCTGGATACGGATCTGCTCGGGGATGTCGAGCTTGTGGAAGGCTCCGTCCGTCCCCATGCGCGCCGGCATGGTGCGCTTTTCTCCGGCTTTGAGAAGGACGTATTCGTTCATGCCGATGCGCCGGACATGGGAAGGCAGGTCGAGTCCGCCGGTGCTGGCGAAGCGCTGCAGGTCGTTGGACTTGACCTCCACGGCCACGGGAGAGGCGGCCCCGACTCTGGCGCTGTCGACCTTGTCGTTCCGGTAGTCCTCGCAGGGGATGCCAATGGCGTGGGCCTTGAGCTGTAGATTGAGATCCTTGGTGACGAGGATGGTCGGAGCGCTGTTCTGCTCCGCGATCAACTGAGTGCAAATCAGGATACGGTTGTCGTTGCTCTCCTGGCCGCGGAAGACGGCGAGCAGCTCTTCGACGGCCGGGCTTCCCCCGCCCGAGACGGCCTGCGCGGGGACGAGGCGCACGGAACCGCCTCCGCGGTTCGGGATGCCGGTGGTTGCGTTTTCGGGGTGCTTCGAGAAGAGAACGGCGAGTTTTCGGTGGACGCTGCGGGCGCTCGCCCCGCGCTCGGACTGCTCGTTCTTGAACTTGTCCAGTTCGCAGAGAACCTCGAGAGGAATGCAGACATGGTTGTCACCGAAGCGCTCGAGACAGTCCGGATCGTGAAGGAGGACGTTGGTATCGAGAACAAAGTTCTTCCCGAGGGCGGAAGGAGCCCTCAAGCCGTTTCCGTAGCGTGGCCTTCTTCCCGTTTTCTCATTCCGCTTTTTGCGAGCGTCTTGGATGGCGAACATTTCCGCCTGTAGAGTTCCATTGAGGAAAACGCCGGCCCCCGCCTCGGAAGATAGATCGTTCATAGGATCGAAAGAAAGCGGCCTAGTGGCCATGAACCAAGGGATAGCCGGATTCTGGCCAATTTGTTTGGGAAAGTCAAAGTATTAAGGAAATCAAAATTCCGCCCGGACGCCCGCCTTGGCCCCGAGGGCATGGCCGGAGAGGAGTTGGCCGATGAGCGTTTCCACCTCGCATTCGATCCGCGGCAGCGCGTCCTGCGGCTCCACTTCGTCGATGTCGGGCACGTGCCAATAGCGGATGCGGTCCGCCCAGCGGGGAAAGCGGGCCGACATCATGGGGCGGTGTTCCCGCTCGTGGAGCGCGACGACCAGCGAGGCCTCGGCCAGATCCTCGTCGAGGAGCGGCTCCGGCGAACAACGCGTCAGCAGCCGGGGCACGGAGTGGTCGGCGAGGCGTCTTGCCGCGTGAGGAGAGAGTCTTGCCCCGTCGAGATGGGGGCGGAACCCTCTCGACTTCGCCCGCCAGTGCAGCCCGCTGCGCGGAGCGTGGTAGTTGAACCAAGCCTCCGCGTAGCGGCTCCGGTAGAAGTTGCCGGTGCAGAGGAAGAGGACGGTCTGCCAATCGTTCACACAGGCCACTATGGGCGTCGGCAGCGACGACACCAATTCAGAAATGTTAAGAGACCGACACGATTGGCGAGGGCCGGTGGTCCATTCCGACAGCATTTCGGGAAACCCGAAGGCCGCGCAGCGAGGTGGGGCTGGCGTGGAATCCGGGAAGGACGACCCTTCCCGACGACGGTTCCGGCGCCTCGCCCTGCCTCCATCCCGTCTCTAGGAATGAGCCGCTAGTATTCCGGCCACTCATGCTTCGGATAGCGTCCGCGCAGCTGCGCCCGGACTGCGGGGTAGCTGCCGGTCCAGAAGCCCGCGAGATTTTCGGTCACCTGCACGGGGCGATGGTTGGGGGCGAGGATCTCGATGACGACGGAGACTTTTCCCTCGCAGATTGTCGGCGAATCCTTGCGGCCGAAGAGGTGCTGGATCAGCACGGAGATGCGCGGCTTTTCGCCGATGCGATACTGCACCTTCGTCGGCTTGCCGGTGGAGAGGGTGAGCGTCTCCGGCGCGAGGAAGTCGAGGGCCGCGCTCTGATGGGGAGGAAGCCACTGCCGCAAGACGTTCCAGACGGGGCGGTCCTTGATCTGGGAGTAGCTCGTGGCTCCGGCGCAGATCTGCTCGAGCAGGAGCAGCCTGGCCTCGTCGTCGATGGGAACGAAGCCGTATTCGGGACAATGCTGGGCGGCGAGGTTGATGCGGGCGAACCAAGCCTCGACCTTGTCGTCCCAGGCCTTCAGGTTGAGCTCGCCGGAGAGGACCCGCTCGGCGAGGAGCGAGGCCGCTTCGGCGGAGGGAGCGGTGCCGCTGGGGCGCGATTCGAGGACGAGGTCGCGGAAATGGCGCTCGCGGCGGGCCTCGACCTTGCGCAGGCGCTCGTCCCAGACCGCACCGTCGCGCTCGTGGAAGTCGCCGGGGAAGCGCTCGCGCAGCCAGCTTTCCTCCACGCGGGTGCAGAGGGAGAGCTTCACGGAGACGTCCTTGCCCTCGACCTCGACCATCTCGCCGGCGAGGAAGAGGCGGGCCTCCTTGTCCGCGGCGACGCTCTCCTTGTCGACCATGCCGCGGCGGCCGCCGATCACGGCGCAGCTCAGGGTCGCGGCGCTGTGGCGCAGGGCGAGCCGGTCGGAGAAGCCACCGAGGAGGATTTTCGCGAACCACTCGTTGTCTGGCTCGTCGATGTCGGTGGCATCGATCGTCCAGCGCGAGGCGACGCGCACGAGCTGGCTAGCGATGCGGTCGATGTCCCGCGCGGCTCCGGCGTGGATGCCGAGACGCTCGCCGATCTCGCGGCGGAACTGGTTCTGCTTCATCTGCCGCCAGGCCCGCAGGAGCGGCTGGAAGTCGGAGAGATCGTCCTGCTGGGCGAAATCACCGGGCATGAGGTGCTCGGAATGCTTCTTCCGCGCGGGAAAGAGGGAGCGGGCCTGGGTGATCGCGGCGACGAGGGCGAAGGTGCCGAGGCAGCCGGCCCGCGCCGCGTCGAGGAGGATGCGCCCGAAGCGCGGGGGCACGGGCAACTGCCCCATGAGACGGCCGTCGGGGGAGAGCTGCTCGTGCTCGTCCAGGGCCCCGAGGATCTGGAGCCGACGGATCGACTCGTCGAGGGCGCGGGGATCGGGCGGCTCGAACCAGGGAAATTCGCGGATCTTCTCCACGCCGCTGGAGCAGAGGATGAGCACGGCCTCGGCGAGGTCCATGCGCCGGATCTCGGCGGGCGTGGCCGCCTCGCGTTGTCCGTGCTCGCGTTCGCTCCAGAGCCGGATGGCCACGCCGGGGCCGGTGCGGCCCGCCCGTCCCGCTCGCTGGTCGGCGGAGGCGCGCGAGATCTTCTCGATGTGCAGGGTGCCGATGCTGCGGCGTGAATCGAAGGAGGCGCGTCGTTCCAGACCGGCATCGACGACGAGACGGACTCCGTCGATGGTGATGGAGGTCTCGGCCACGTTCGTCGCGACGACGATCCGAGGACGCTCGCCGCGTCCCACGGCGGCGTCCTGCTGGGCGGGAGGGAGCTCGCCGTGGAGAGCGTGCAGGTCGAAGCCTCCACTCCACGGGGCGCGGTTCAGGGCTTCGAGGGTCTTCTGGATTTCATACCTTCCCGGCATGAAAACGAGGATATGCCCTTGGACGCCATGGCTTTTCAGATGGTCGCGGATGGTCCGGGCGACATGGTCCCAGAGCTCTCCCTGATGGCGCTCGCGGGGCGGCTCGTAGCGGATCTCGACGGGAAAGGTGCGTCCCTGGGAGACGAGGTGGCGGCAGCCCTCGCCGAGGTAGTGTTTCAAGGCCGCCGTTTCGAGGGTCGCGGACATGACGACGAGCTTCAGGTCGGGGCGGCGTTCGCGCTGGACTTCGAGGCAGCGGGCGAGGCTGATGTCGCCGAAGAAATGGCGCTCGTGGAACTCGTCGAGGACGACGGCGGCGACATCGGCGAGGTCGGGCTGCTCGATGAGCTTGCGGATGAGAATGCCCTCGGTGACAAAGCGGATGCGGGTCTTCGCGGAGACCTCGCTCTCGAAGCGGACCTGGTAGCCGACTTCGTCGCCGAGGCGTCCGCCGCGCTCCTCCGCGACGCGATGGGCCAGCATACGCGCGGCGAGGCGGCGGGGTTGGAGGACGTAGATCTCGCGATCACCGGCGAGGCCGCTGTCGGCGAGGAATTGCGGGATCTGCGTCGATTTCCCGGAACCAGTGGGAGCCTCGACGACGATGCGGGCGTTCTCCCCGGCCAGTGCGGCGAGGAAGTCGGATTCGAGTTCGAAGATGGGCAGGGAGCGGTCGCGGGTCATGGGCGGGGAGGGCCGGACGATGCGTTCAAAGTAGCCCGGTTTTTGCTTCCGGCTAAGCTGGGGCTCCTACGGTGGCCATGGGCCCAGGTTACGCGGAGCGAAAACCTAGGCTACTATTCCTGCGTCGGCCGCTTCATCGAGAACGTTCCGAGATCCCCCTTGTCGTTCGAGTAGGTCGCCTCGAAGGTCTTTCCGGTGATTGTGGCCTTGTGGCCGAAGGTGCCGAACGGACCCATGGACTTTTCGCCGTTGGCGCGGTGGACGCCGCCACTCTTCTTCACAGGGAAGCGGACGGTGTAGGCCCCGGAGAAGATCTTCGCCCAGGTGGCGTGGTAGCGGAAGTCGTATTCGCCCGGCGTGTCGGGAGCGGGCTTGACGATGGCGCGGAGATTGCCGCTGTGGCCGTTCGTGGCGGTCGTCCAGGTTCCCGTCCACGGTCCGGAGGGAGCGGCGGTGCGCCCGGCGCGGTATTCGGCGACGGACTGCCGCCATTCGCGTTCGAAGCTGCCGCAGCCGACGAGAAGGAGACTGGCGCAGGCAAAGGCGGGAAGGAGCAGGCGTTTCATGGGCGAATTATGGGAAGAAAGCGGAGATTGCGGGACGGCGCAAGTGGCGGGAACCCTTCGGATTTCGAGCTTCGGGTTTCGGCCTTATTTCGTCCGTGCGTTGACCGATTCGCAGAGGGCCACAAGGTTCCTCGCCCGATGCAGGAGGGGACGGGTCCAGTCGGAGGCGTCGGGGCAGTTGCCGAACTTGACCTCCTCCGACGCGGTGAGGAAGTCGCGCAGCTCCTGCTGGGCGGCGGAGGGCAGGCGGGTGCCTTCGCGCGAGAGGCGGACGAGGAATTCCTCCGTGGTCTCGTAGCGCACGGGGTCGTGGAAGCGTTCGGCGAAGTAGTCCTTGAGCACGTCGGAGACGGTGAGGACGAAGCGGTTCGGCGCGAGTTCGTCCTGCTGCCGCTCGATCCGGTCGAGGGCCCGGAGGGCGCGGGCCTGCGGCGGAGCGGCGGGGATCTCGCGATGGCGCAGGAGGTGCCGGACGAGCCAGACCACTGCGGCGACGAGGAGGAGGGCGAGAACAAGGGAAAGGAGGAGCGGCCAGAGCGACGTCTCCGGCGGCGGGAGGACGATGTCGTAGATGTCGCCGCCAGGTGGACCGGCGTCGGCTTGGGCGAGGGGGAAGAGGGTTGGGTGCATGACCGGACAGGGTTGGATCTGCTGGGCCGGATGTGGAAGGTGGGGAATCGACCGCGTCAGGCGGTCTCGCGCCGGTCGCGGCGCTTGAAGAAGCCGTGGAGGACGGGGAGGTATTCCTCGTCGGTGCGGAGCGAGAGCTTGTCGATGGCGAGGCGCTTGAACTGCCGGTCGATCTCCGCCTGCCATTTCCTCGCCTCGGCGAGGTAGGCGGCGCGGACGCGGGGATTGGAGGTGTTGACCTCGACCTGCCGTCCGGTTTCGGGATCCTCGAGACGGACGTGGCCGACGGCGGGCAGGGCGAGCTCGGCGGGGTCGCTGACCTGGATGGCGACGAAGTCGTGCTTGCGGTTGACGATGCGGAGGTCGGCGGCGAGGTCCTCGTGGAAGAGGAAGTCGGAGAGGAGGAAGACGAGGGAGCGCTTCCGCACGGCGTTCTTGAGGAGGTGGACGGGTGCGGCGAGGGAGGTGCCGTGGCCGACGGGCTCGAAGTGGAGCACCTCGCGGATGAGGCGCAGGGCGTGGGCAGTGCCCTTCTTCGGCGGCAGGTAGAGCTCGACTTCGTCGGTGAAGAGGACGAGCCCGACCTTGTCCTTGTTCTGAAGGGCGCTGAAGGCGAGGAGGGCGGCGACCTCGGCCATCGTCTCCCGCTTGCTGGGGCCACGGCTGCCGTAGCCGCCGGAGGCGCTGATGTCGATGCAGAGGAAGACGGTCATCTCGCGCTCCTCGGTGAATTTCTTCACGAAGGGGCGGCGCATCCGGGCGGTGACGTTCCAGTCGATGGAGCGGACCTCGTCGCCGGGCTGGTATTCGCGGAAGTCCTCGAAGTCGATGCCTTCGCCCTTGAAGCGGCTGTGGTATTCGCCGCCGAAGCTCTCGCGCACGAGCCCGCGGGTGCGCAACTCGATCTTGCGGACCTTGCGGAGGATCTCGGTGATTTCGGCGCGGCGGTCCGCTTCCTTGGATGTTCGTGCGCGGGGCATTTTTGGGTGGTTTGGCCTCTTACTCCTACTCCTTACTCTTACCTCTTACTCGGAGCGAACGTCGCTGGGCTATCGATGGAGTAAGAGGTAAGAGTAAGGAGTAAAGAGTAAGAACACGAGAAACGAAATTCACGGGCGGTCAGCAAGATACCCCCCGCTCAACTTCTCAACTTCCTCGGGGCTTTTGTATTCGCCGGGATGGACGACGAGGCGGTAGCGCACGGTCAGCGGCTCCTCCCGCTTCACCGTGGTGGCGAAGTAGGTGCCGAAACGGCCGTAGGACCGCTCGCTCGCCCGCGCCGGCTTCGGATTGGCGGGATGGTCGAGATAGACGACGGTGACCTGGGTGTCGCGCAGGGTGAGGCACATCGCCTTCCACGGGAGGTCGCGGGTCTGCTCGTCATCGGTCTTTTCGCTCCAGTTGATCGTGGTGCCGGGTTGGCCGATGCCGCCGGGGCGGATGAAGTAGGTGGCGTTCTGCGTCCGCTCGCTCACCTCGTCGTGGGCGCGGAACTGGAAGCCGGCGTGCTGCGGATCGCCGTCGAGACGCAGCTCGGCCACTTTCGGCGTCAGGGTCGATTCGAAGTCGACGAGCACGTCGGGCCCGTCGAGGGAGAAGCGCATCGTCCTGGACTCGGTCGCGAAGGGGACGCCGTCGTCGCCGATCCAGTCGATCTCGGAGGTGAAATGCGCCGCCTTCGCATCGGCCTCCTGCGCGGTGAAGCGCCGGTGGATCTGATGCGCCTTGCGGCAGTGCCAGGTGTCGACTTTCTCGTGCCGCTTTCCGGCGCTGTCGGTGTAGGCGATCTGGCTGAAGCCGTAGAAGACGCCGCGGTGGTGGCTGAACTTCCCGCCCGGCCCCTTCGTGAGGAGGTGGCCGTAGTGGTTCCACTGGTGGAAATAGAGGTGGCAGAAGGGCTTGAAGGTTTCCTCGCGTCGCTCGGAGCTGCTGTCGTCGAGGGCTTCGTAGACGTAGCGGGCCACGGGTTTGTCCTTGTGGAGGAGTTCGAGGTGCTTGCCCTCCGTGTCGGTCCAGGTGAATTCGGCGCGGGCGGTGGTCGCGGCGAGGACGGCGAGGAGGAGCAGCGCACTTCTCCCGATGTAGCATGGGCTTCCAGCCCATGTATTGGTCTTTCGCGAGCGGAGGCCGATGAATCCACGTTCGCTTCGCAACGTCGCGTTCGGCGCGAGCCTGTGAGCGAAGGGAGCAGTCCAGGCCTTCGGTGTCCTTGCACGATGCATGGGCAGGATGCCCATGCTACTGTCGAATCTTCGCATAGGCGGTCTGTCAGGGGGCGGGAGCTGTCGCGGGAGGCGTGGCAGAGGGCGTTTCCGCTACCGTCCCGGCCTCCGCCATCTCCTTTTTCGAGGGGCGCGGACGCACTCGCTCGGGGGTGGGCAGGCCGGTGAGGCGGTCGAACTCGTCGGGCGTGCGCCGCTCCGGCTTGAGGTCGTCGGTCTTCGACTCCCAGTCGGCGAGAGCGGCCCGCATGGCGCGGAGGACGGGGGCGTAGCGCTCGTCTGCGGCGAGGTTCCTCAGCTCGTGTGGATCGAGGCGCAGGTCGTAGAGCTCCTCGGCGGGGCGGGGGACGGTGAAATGGACGGTTTGGGCCTCGGCCAGCTCGTCCTTCTCCAGCAGGCGGAGCAATTCCACGTAGGTGGCGCTGCGGACGACGTCGGCGGGCGGGGTCAGGGGCAGGTCGGGGTAGTCGTTGCGGATGTACTTGTAGCGCTCGTTGCGGACGGCGCGGGCGCGGTCCTCGTAGTCGTGCCAGTTCTTCTCGGCGAAGATATAGTCGCGGATCGGCTTGGCCGGATCGGCGAAGAGGGGGGCGAGGTCGACGCCCTCGAAGGTGATGCCGGGCTTCTCGATCCGGGCGAGGGAGAGGAGGGTCTTGGCGAGATCGACGGTGCTGACGAGGCGCTCGCAGACCGCGCCGGGAGCGGTTTTCCCCGGCCATCGCACGATCAGGGGGGTGCGGATGCCGCTGTCGTAGAGCGTGGTCTTGTCCCGGGGAAAGGGGCGGCCGTTGTCGCTGAGGAAGAGGACGACGGTCTTTTCCTCAAGCCCCTGCGCGGCGAGCTCGTCGAGGATCTCGCCGACGTGGCGGTCGAGACGGGTGATCTCGTCGTAGTAGTTCTGATAGTCCACCCGCACTGCCGGCGTGTCGGGATGGTAGGGGGGCAGCCGCACCTCCTCGGGGCGAGCCCCGTCGTCGAGGATGCCGGTCTCGTAGGGGCGGTGCGGATCGAGCGAGGCGAGCCAGAGGAAGAAGGGCCGGTCGGTCGGTCGGTCCCGCAGCAGGGGCAGCCAGTCGCCACAGCCGCTGCGGGCGTCACCCTCGGAGGTCTCGGCGAACTCGCCGCTTGCCGCCGGTTCGCCCGCAGGAAGCTGGAATCCGGACTCGTCCGCCTCGGCGATCTTGTCGAAGCGGTCGCGCATTGCGTCGCCAAGGTGCCATTTGCCCGCCGCGCCGGTCCAGTAGCCTTTTTCCTTCAGCTTTTCGACGAAGGTGACCTGCTCCTTCGGCACGGGCCAGTGGAGCTGCTCGGCGTCAGTCTGATGGGGGTAGCGTCCGGTGAGGAGGCTCGCGCGCGTCGGGCTGCACGAGGAAGTGGTGAGAAAGGCCCGATCGAAGCGCATCCCGCTGTCGGCGAGGCGCTGGAGGTTCGGCGTCATGATCGACTTGTGGCCGAAGGGCGAGAGATCGTCCCAGCCGAGGTCGTCGGCGAGGATGAGGACGATGTTGGGCAGCTTCCTCAGCTCCTCCTGGCGGCGCAGCGCCTCGGGATCGGGCGGGGGAGGCTCCTTTTCCGCGTCCTTGCCCCGCTGTGCCATCGCCGAAGCCACCGCGAGGAGCGGTAGCAGGAGGAGGAGCAGAGCGAGGCGATGCGCGGACGGCATGGCGGAATGAAGCAGATTCTTTAAGAAATGCCAAGTGTCGGACAACAAAAGGCCTTGTCTTCGCTTCCGCTGGAGCCTCGTTTGAGATAAGGGGAACACAGTTCGTTGGAACTCAATGGACTGGATTCCCCATGCCGTCCGCGGAACCCGGGACCACGTCCCGAAATGGGACTGAATTGATTATCAATTGGTTATGTGAGATTTGGCACCGTAGGGCATCGTCGCATGTTGCCCCCGTTGTTCCCTCCTCTCTCGCTCTCCAAGGAGGTCGAAGAGCCTCCATCGCGGGAGATGTCCAAGGCTTGCCTCGGCGAGCGAATGCATGAGGAACGGCTCTGCGTTCGCACGGCTGACATTGCCGGGTTCGCGATGAGGCCGCCAAGCGCGGGCCGGACGGAGAGGAGCCGGGCTGTCAAGGCGCGTCCGTTTGAGTCAGCGCCATTCCAGCCGCCATATGCCATAGCGGGATCAGTCCCTACGCATATTGTTCATGCGGCGTCGTGCGATCTGATCCGGGGTTTCTTCGGGAATCATCAGGAGTGCTTTCACGATATCCCGGAAGCCGCCGACATGCTCCTTGTTGAATAGATGCTCCTCGATGCCTTTCCGGTATTCTTCCGCATAGCGCTCCGCATGTCCCAGATCGATATCTGTCGGGAGGTGCTTCAGGATGTCCTGCTCGACGCCATCCATCTTGCCCGCACCGTAGCGCGCGCGCATTTCGCCCTTGGCCTGCACCACTGCCGCATAGGCCCGAACGGTTTCGAAATGCAGAAACACGGTCCGCCAGAGGTCGTCCCAATGGTGCCTCCGCTCCGGAGCGATGCTCGCCAAGCCGCCATCGCGCAAGCGGGCCAGGCGATGCTCAATTCGCTGCCCTGCTTCCTCGATGACGGCCCAATCGTCTTTCGGATCCGCGACCGAGTCCTTGTCGAGCAATGTTTCGTCGATTCGTCTGGCATGACGCTGCAGAGTTTCGACATCGCTCATCAGTTCGTCCCATTCCGTCACCCGGGCGGGGCTGGTCGCGTTCGGAAAGGAGCGGGCGTCGCGCAGCAGCGACGTCATCTGCTCATCCAGGTCGTGAAGGTGGGCAATGTTCGTACGGAGACCGGAATTGATCTGCGCGATGATAAAAAGATCGGCGTCTGAAATCATATGGATGTTCGCTGAGGGAGAGGAAACAGAGTGGGGATGAATTATGTAATGTCGAGAGAAATTGCTGATGGGAAATTCCTTTTCATCCCTTCGGCGCCTTTGCCGCCGAAGCCCCTGGGCCGGAGTGAGACGATTGAAATCCTTGCCTGCTGGAGGGGGCGTCCCGCCATCGGAACCCTGTGATTGAGCGGATGTGGCGACCGCTGGTTCGGCGGCAGACTTCATTCGCCGGGCTCTAGTCCACCAAACAAGGATTCCGCTGGACTGAAGCTGTTCACAGCGAGGATGTCGTCCCTTCA
>CAYSZN010000016.1:0-4186 GCA_964435425.1 uncultured Akkermansia sp.
GGAAATTGACGAGGGTGCCGTCGCTCTCGTCGCCCTCGGCCACGAAATGCTCGCCGCCCTCGTCCCAGTTCGCATTGGTCCCGAGGATGGGGATCTCGGCACCGACGTAGTGCGAGGGCGACTTGCCGCCGACCCGCAGGACATGCGCAGCGAGGGAGGAGGTGGTGGTCTTCCCGTGGGTGCCGGCGACGACGATGCCCTTTTTCCCCATCATGATCGCCGAGAGGGCCTCGGCCCGCCGCAGCAGCGGGATGCCCCGTTTCACCGCCTCGTCGTAGGAGGCGTTGCCCGGCTTGATCGCGCTGGAGTAGATGACCACATCGGTTCCGACGACCGCCTCGGCGCAATGGGGGCTGGAAAAGGCGAGCCCGGCTTTCTCGAGCCGCTCGGTCTCGCGGGAGGTGACCTTGTCCGAACCGGACACGCGATGCCCGAGACCGAGCAGCAGCGAGGCGAGACCGCTCATGCCTGAACCGGCCACGCCGATGAGATGGACGCGGAGAGGCTCGTCGCGCTTGGCGAAACGCTCGCCCCAGGTTTTGCAAAGGTCGCTCATAAGTCCAAATTTCGGCGTTGTCTCGCCTCCGTGTCCACTTCACTTCAAACTCGCCCCGATCACCTCGCAGACCCGCTCCGAGGCATCGGGCACGGCGAGCCTTCTTGCGGCAGCCTTCATTTCATCAAGTCGCTGTCCATCAGAAACCAACGATAGAATTTTACCGGAAAAATTTCCTTCATCCAAACTCGCCTGGGACCACAGTTCGGCCGCGCCGGGAATGGAAAAGATCTCCGCGTTCGCCGTCTGATGGTCGTCGGCCGCGAAGGGATACGGGATCAGCACCGACGGTATTTCATAATATCCCAGCTCCGTCAGGGTCGAGGCACCGGAGCGGCAGACCGCCAGATCGGCGACGGCGAGGGCGTATTGCATCTCGGCGCAGAAGGGCCTCAGCACTCCCGCTGCGGGATGGGTCTCGTAGGCGGGACGGACGAGATCGTAGTCACCGGGACCGCTGATGTGCAGCACCTGAACCCCGGCGGCGGCGAACTGCGGCAAGCCCGCGGCGACGAGTTCGTTGATCCGACGCGCACCCTGACTGCCACCCATGACCATCACCGTCTTCTTTTCGGGATCGAGGCCGAAGAAGGCGATCCCCTCCTCTCTCGTCGGGCGTTTCGCCACGGAGGGGCGCAAGGGCGTGCCGACGACCTCGACCCGCTTGCCCAATCCGAAGAGCGGCGCGCAGCGCTCGAAGCCGACGAGCACCGCGAGGGAGAACTTCGCGTTGAGGCGGTTCGCCTTGCCGGGAATGGCGTTCGATTCGTGGATGAAGGTCGGCAGCCCCATCCACTTCCCCGCCGCGAGCGGCGCGGTCGAGGTGAAACCTCCCATCCCGAGAACGGCGTGCGCCCCGAACTCCCGCAGGAGCCGACGGCAATCCCCAAAGGAGCGCAGGAAGCCGAGGACGAAGCCCGGCATCTTCACCGAGAGCAGCCCCGGCATGGCGATGGAAGGCATGCGCTCGAAGCGGAGATGGCCGTAGCCCTCCGTCGCGAGGGTGTCGATCTGCTTCTCCGAGATCAGCAGCAACGCCTCCCCGCCCCCTGCCGTCCATGCTTCGGCCACGGCGATGCCCGGGAAGAGGTGCCCCCCGGTTCCTCCGCACGCAATGACGAGACCTTTCCCGGAATTATTTAACATTTGGAAAATATCAGATCTTGCGTGATTTTGGAGCCGTTTCAACCACCGATCCGCCATCCGGGCATTTTTTACGGTGGAGCCAACGCGGTGCTTTCAAGCCGATCGCAGAGGGAGGCGGGCGGCCACGCCGGGCGACCAAGGAAAGGCGCTTGCCAAGCGCCTGCGGAGAAATGGCTACGGGGCTTGGCAAGCCTCGCTCTTCACACGACGACGCGCAGGGCCGAGGGCAGCACGCGGACGAGCTGGGGTGTCTTGGCGATGACGTCGCCATCGACCTGGATGTCGAGGACCGGATCCGTGCGGATCTCGACCGTCTCGACCGCCCACTGGGGAGCGGCCGAGGACACGTCGAGGGCGGGGAACTCGTCCTTGATGAGGCGGTCCAATCCGGTCATCTTTCCCGCGAGCTGCACGATGCCCTCGATGCTGGCCCGTTTCAGCAGGAAGACATCCAGCTTCCCGTCGCAGACATCGACCGAGGGCGCGAGGGTGAGCCGCCCCACCCCGACCGTGCCCGCATTGGCAACGACGCAGGCCACCCCGGAGGCCTGGACAACCTCCTTGCCGTCGAGGACGAGCTCGTAGTCCGCCTCGGGGACTTCCTGCAATTGCTTGATCGCCGACCAGACGTAGGCCCATTTTCCAAACTGGTCCTTCATCTCGCGCGTGGCGTCCTGCACCACCCCGACCTCGATGCCGCAGCCGATGCGGAGCAGAAAGGGGCGCTCCCCCATCATTCCGACGTCGATGCGGCGGGTGAAGAACTCCTCTCCGCAGACGAGGTCGCAGGCTTTCTCCAGATTCGTGGGAAGACGGAGCTCCGAGGCCACGAGGTTGCCCGTGCCGCCACCGAGGATCAGCATGGGGACATCGCTGCCGAGCAGCCCGGCCGCCACCTCCATCACCGTGCCGTCCCCGCCGTAGGCCGCGACGACTCCGGCCCCCTCCTCCACCGCACGGCGGGCGAGGGTGGCCCCGTCCCCGGTGCCGTGCGTGATCGAGATGTCCCAGTGGATCCCGGCATCGCGGAAGGCCTGGTTCAGAATCGCGAGCAGAGGAAGACGGCGCGAAAGAGCCGGGTTCACGATCACGCGAACCGACTTCGGCTTTTCATGTCTCTCCGTGTCGCCGGACTTTCCTGCCATCCTGTGTCACAATAGGCTGCGATTGCGAACTCGTCACATGGATTGTCGAATCCCGGCCCAAGTCCCTCCGCCCTCCCTCCCGACAGGAGTGACAGGATTGTCACCGGGGAGGGCTTTCCATTCGGGGATGTCACTTGACATTGCCCGCATCCAAACCGTCCCCGCGCCATGCCCACCATCCTGATCGTCGACGACGAAGACGACATCCGAGAACTCATCGCGGTGAATCTCCGCCGCGAGGAGGACTACAAGCTGCTCGAAGCCGCCAACGGACTCGAGGCCCTGCAACAGGCCAAGTCGGGTCGGCCCGACCTCATCGTCCTCGATCTCATGCTTCCCGAGATCGACGGCCTGACCGTCTACCGCAGGCTGCGCGAGGATCCCCGCACCAAGTCGACCCCGGTCATCATGCTAACCGCGCGCGGCCGGCTCGAGGAGAAGATCGCCGGCCTGGAGCTGGGGGCCGACGACTACATGCCCAAGCCCTTCTCCCCGAAGGAACTGATGCTGCGCGTGCGGAACCTCCTCCGCCGCACCAACCCCAACCAAGGCGGCAGCGTCGTCGAGTCGGGCCCCTTCAGCCTCGACAAAAATGCCCTCAAACTGCATCTGGACGGCAGGGCTATCGAGCTGACCGCCACGGAGTTCAAGCTGCTCCTCAGCATGATCGAATCGCCCGGCATCACCCAGGAGCGCGGAGACCTCCTCAAGAAGGTGTGGGGCTACAGCGACCTCATCCAGACCCGCACCCTCGACACGCACATCAAGCGCCTCCGCGAGAAGCTCGGCGAACACGGGAATTCGATAGAAACCGTCCGCGGCATCGGCTATCGTTTCCAGGAAACCTGAATCGGCCCCTCTGCCACTCTCGACCCCGGACTGCCGTGGACGCTCCTCTCCCCTTTCTCGTCGTCGCGGCTCTCGCGCTCTGGTTCGGCTTCCGCTATTTCCAGCTGAAACGCGGCGTCGCCGCGCTCTCCCGCTCCCTCCTCGACTCTCCTGGAGACGCCCCTGCCGCCCTTCCCGATACGCCCGGCCGCCCCCTCGCCCAGCTCCGCCGGGCCCTCGGCGACACCGTGGCCGAGGCCGCCCTGATCCGCGATTCCGAGCGGATGCAGCGGGAGTTCCAGGAGGCGCTGCTCAACGAGATCAAGGACGCCATCTTCATCCTCGACCACAACCGCGAGATCCGCTTCGCCAACGAAGCCGCCCGCCTCCTCTTCCCCAGCGACCAGCCCTACCAGTCGCGGGCGCTCTACGACGTCTGCCGCGACCACCGCGTCTACGACACCCTCGACCTCGCCGAGGAGATCGGCGCGAAGGTTTCCGACCACATCTC
>CAYSZN010000016.1:4196-17717 GCA_964435425.1 uncultured Akkermansia sp.
GGTGCGGGCCGCCGCCGCCATGCTTTCGCTCCCCCAGATAGAGTCGGAAACCGCTCCGCCCGATTTTCGCGGGCGCTGCGGGGCGGTCGGGGAATGGCTTGCCCGCCGCTGGCATGGGCTCGATCTCGTGCATGATCTCGCCGAGGAGATCGGCGCGAAGGTCTCCGACCACATCTCCCTGCGCGTCCGGGACAGCCACAGGGACCGGCTGCGCGAGGTCATCCTCCTCGTCGAGGCCGAGCCTCTCTCCTTTGGCCAGGAGGACGGCCCCGGCGGCTCGTGGATCCTGATGAAGGACATCACCGCCCAGCTCGAGACGGAGCAGATCCGCCGCGATTTCGTCGCCAACGCGTCCCACGAGCTGCGCACCCCGCTCTCCATCATCAACGGCTACCTCGAGACCATGGACGACGAGAACGTCGATCTCGGCCAGGACGCCCTCCGCCGCGCCGTCCGCACCATGCGCAAGCATGGCGAACGGATCGCCCGCGTCGTCGAGGACATGCTGACGATCTCGAAGCTCGAAAGCGCCTCCGACCTCCTCTCGCACGAGCCCTTCGACCTGCGCCACTGCGTCGAGGACATCATCGGCCAGCTCCACCCCATCGTCGAGTCCCATCACGCCCGCGTCCGCGTGGAAGCCTCCCCGGAGACCTCCTGGATTCTTGTCGGAGACCGCTTCTACTGGGACCAGATTTTCTTCAACCTCATCGAGAACGCCCTGAAGCAGAACGCCGAGCCCGGACTGAAGATCGTCGTCCGCTTCGCCCTCGCCGACGGGCGCTACCGCATCACCGTCAGCGACGACGGCATCGGCATCCCCGCCGCCGACATCCCTCTGGTCTTCAAGCGCTTCTACCGCGTCCAGAAGCACCACGCCCAGAACCAAGTCAAGGGCACCGGTCTCGGCCTCTCCATCGTCAAGCGCGCCGTCGAGGCCCATCACGGCCGCATCGAAGTCGAGAGCCGCCCCGGCGTGAAGACCGTCTTCACCATCACCGTGCCCCAGAGCCATGTGCCGGTGCCCGACAGTCCCGTGGAAAGGGGCGGGGCGGAAGGGTGAGAGGGACGTCGCGTCTGTTCAGTGGCCGGAGTCGGGGTCGCTATTGACGACTACCGGTCGAGTCTGTCTCCAGCTGGCCCACGGATGGAGCAAAGCGTGCCTTTGACACAAGGGCCAGAAGGACCAGAACCAAGAGCAGCTTAAACACATCATCCCACCACCTCCATCTGTGCCCCCGCACCTCCCTGTCGAGCAATCCCTCGATTTCCGATGCGAGTCTTGAAAGATCGGCCCGGATTCCATCCGGCGCGCGCGCCTTGTCTCCCGCAGCGCCCATTGCCGATTCGAGCCTCCCGACCTCCTCCTTCAGAGCCAAAAGTCTTTTATGCTCCGCATCGAACTCGCCAGCGCTCATGAACTTCGTCACGATACCGAGCGCCGCTTGTATCAGCCACATCAGCAAGACCGCAATAATGAGTGCCTTTTGCACCTTCCCCATGTCGAACGTATAGCAACTCCCTCAGATGAAGGAAAGCCCGATCCGCACACGGCGAACGCGAATGTCCCCCTGCGGGGCATTTCTACCGGAATCCTAGCGTCTCATGCGAAACCCGAAAAAGATCCGGGTGATTGAAGAGCGCCTCCCGGATCGAATCCGGCATCGCCACCAAGCCGTCCGATCCGACGAAGGTGGGGCGAGGCGTCCCCGCCGAGCCGTCGTTGGGTCAGTATCCGTGGAGTCAGAACAAACATCCGACGGACACCTGGCCTTGGAGGGGCACGCTCCGCCGTGCCCGCCGAAGCTTCCAGCCTTCCCGACGCAACGACTCACCGGGGACGGTTCGCCCCACCCCGGCTGCCGCCGGATTTCCGGATCGACTAACCCGCTTTCAAATTTGGTATGAGACCATCGAAACCGGAGCCCTGTAGCTGAGGCCATTGGCCTCGGTCGAACGTCGTTTGGCCCCCGCTCCGCGCCCAATGGACGCGGCTACAACGCTGGCGCGCCTCACCCCCTCCGCGCCGCCAGCAGGCGCATCACGTAGTAGATCAACTGTCCGATCGAGGCGATCGCCGCGACGGTGTAGGTCATCGCCGCCCAGAAGAGGGCATTCTTCGCCTTGCGATGGTCGAGGCCGCCCATGATGCGGGACTGGTCGAGCCAGACGAGGGCCCGTCGGCTCGCGTCGAACTCCACCGGCAGGGTGACGATGGAGAACAGCGTCGTCGAGGCGAACAGGATCACCCCGATCCAGAGCACGGTCGTGCTGCCCGAGGCGGCGAGCACGAGACCGATGAGGAGCAGATACTGGACGAAGCGGCTCGCGATATTCACCACCGGCACAAGGGCCGAGCGCATCTTGAGGGCGGCGTAGGCGGTGGCGTGCTGCACGGCATGGCCGCACTCGTGCGCAGCGACCGCTGCGGCGGCGACGTTCGCCTCATGGTAGACGACCTCGCTGAGGTTCACCGTCTTTTGCAACGGATTGTAGTGGTCGGTGAGCTGGCCGGGCGTGGAGATGACCCGCACATCACGGATGCCGTTGTCGCTCAGCATCTTCTCGGCGACCTGAGCCCCCGTCATCCGGATGGGCATCTGCGAATATTGGCGGAAGCGACGCTGCAGGGTCGCCCCGACCAGCCAACTGGCGAGCATGGCGCCACCCGTCAGCAGCAGATAGATGGGTTCGTAGTGAGGAAGGACAGGAGCGGCAGTCTGGGCCAGCAAGTCGGTCATGGGCGGAATGGAGAGCGATGGTTCGCATCGGTATGACACCCGACCGGGCCCGGCATTCAATCTTTTCCCGAACCTGCCTCAGCGGATCACGAGAGGCCGCTCCGTCCAGCCCCGGCGTCCGCCCTCGTAGTCGATCCAGCGCTGGGCCTCCTCGGCGGTGCGGAAACCCGCATCGGTGACGACGACATTCATACCGGTGCCGGGAGCGAGGTAGACTGTGGTCGGAATCCCGGCCCCGTCGAGCATCGCGGACAGCTCGTCGGCGCTGGCGACGCGGCGGAAGGCCCCGAACTGGACCCGGTAGGGAGCGCTGGGCGAAGCCGGTGGGAAGGTCTGAGCCGCCACCGGCGAGGGAGCCGTGCCAGGCACGGGGACAGCTCCCGCCGCGGCAGGCATGGCGAGCAAGGAAGTAGCCGGAAGCGCCGGCGTCCCGGCCTGCGGAACCGGGAACGGCGTCGGATAGACCGGCGCGGGCACGGCGGGTCTGGACGCGAAGAGTCCCCCGCCCTTGCCCAGCTTGGAGAAGAGAGCGCCTTCGGCCGGAGCCGCGGGCAGATCCTGCTGGACGGAGGGAATCCCGTAGCGGAGAGGAGCGGCTGCCGATGTCTGGGCCGGGGCCGGGGCCGAATCCTTGCCGAAGAGTCCCGCGAATGGTCGGAACTTCCGATCCGATGGCGTCTCGGCGGCGGGCGGAGCGGCTGCCGGAGTCACCGCAGGCGCGGACAACACCAGCACGGACGCCAAGGCGGTCGCATGCGGGGCGAGTCCCAGGGCATCCGCCGCCGCGCGCGAGACGATGACGGGGTGTCCATCCTTGGCTTTGCGATCGTTCACGATCACATCGGCCATGCGGCCGGTCTCGTAGTTCGCCACGCGAAGGCGGGTGCCGAAAGGCAAGGTGGCGTGGGCGGCGGTCATGGCCCCACGATCATAGAGTGTCCCGCTCGCGGTCGTCCTCCCCTGAAGATGGTCGGCATAGACTCCGACCGGACCGGATTCAATGCTCTGTGAACGGGCTTCGGTTGCGAGAAAGGCCGCCGAGAGGAACAGGAGGGCAAAAAGGAGAAGCGTCGTGCGCATTGCGGTTTCCAGTTCAAACAATAAACAAATTTAAACAAATCTCAAAATTGAACAAATAAAAATAATAAAGTTTTTAAAATTATATTCTTGCAGGGAGATCCCTCTCGCGAAGGCCCATGTCTGGACAGGACGAACCCTCGTTCGGGAGGGGCCGCGATCGATCGGGAACATTTGGGCGGAGGTCCCCTCACGAAGTGGATCGCCCGGGCATCCTCCCTGCCGGGTCCGCCAGGGAAACTTGGTGAGTCGCTCAAAGAGACCGGCGACCTCTGTTTCTCAATCGCCCCCGGAAGACTTCCCGCTTATTCCATCCTCCGCCCTCCGCATCGTTTCCGAGTTCAACGGTAGCCCCGACCGGCCCGGTCGGGGGAAGGAGGGGGCGTTTGGACGCCCGCTTGGCGGCGCGGGCCGCACCACCCTACCTTTGCCTCGGGCAAGACCATCCTTCGAAACTCTCCCCCCAATCGGCAAGTGGCTGCCGGATCAGTGATCGTCTCTCTGGCAACGCCGGGAGTTTCCCTATTGGAAAATGAAACTCCCGGCCTCCCCCTCAAGAGAAGATCGATCGCACCGGCTCGCCCTTGTGCGCCACGGTGAAGGGGCGCTTGCTGGGGCTGTAGAGCACCTGGTCGAGCGGCAATCCGAGGGCGTAGGCGATGGTCGCGTTGAAATCGGGGATCTTGACGGGGTTCTCGATCACGTTCTCACCGCCTTCGTCCGTTTTCCCATGGACCATTCCGCCCTTGACCCCGCCGCCGGCGAGAACCGAGCTGAAGGCCTTGGGATAGTGGTCCCGGCCCGCGTTCTGATTGATACGGGGGGTGCGCCCGAACTCGGTGGTGAGGACGACGAGGGTGTCCTGCAGCTTGCCGCAACGCTCCAGGTCGTCGAGCAGGGCGGACATGGCCTGGTCGAGGACTTCGCAACGCTCGGGTGCGGCGACAAAGACATTGTTGTGCATGTCCCAGCCGCCGTAGCCGACCTCGACAGCGCGCACGTCGTTCTCGACGAGACGGCGGGCGAGGAGGCAGCCCTGCCCGAAGGGATTGTTGCCGTAGCGCTCGCGGATGAGCTTGTCCTCCTTGCTCAAGTCGAAGGCTTTGAGATCCTTGCTCTGCATGATGCGGACGGCGTCGTCGTACATCTGGGTGTAGGCGCGGACCTGCTTCAGGTTGTAGCGTTGGTGGAACTCGGTGTCGAACTCGCGGGCAAGGGCGAGGCGCTTGTCGAAGGTCTCCTGCTTCATGTTGCGGAGCCTGGAGTTCTTCAAGCCCGCGCCCGGATCGTTGATCGCGAGCGGCTCGTATTCCGGCTCGAAGAAACCGCCACCCCCGTTGATGCGGCTGTCGCCTCCGATGTAGACGGAACCGGGCAGGTTCGGATTGAGGCGGCCTTTGAACTTCAGAGCCCAAGCCCCGATCCCGGGGTGGCGGATCGTGGCACGCTGCTCGTAGCTGGTGTGCATGAGGTAGTTCCCCTGATCATGCGCACCGGCGGTGGAGGTGAGGGAACGGATGATGGCGAGCTTGTCGGTCCGTTGCGCGAGCCTGGGGAGGTAGCCCGAGATTTGGATACCGTCGACCTTGGTCCCGATGGTCTTCGTCTCCCCCTGGTTCTCATGCCCCGGCTTGGTATCGAAGGTGTCGAGGTGCGTCATGCCCCCATTCATGTAGAGGTAGATGACGTGCTTCGCCGCGCCGGCCCGCTCGGCGAGGTCGAGACCGGAGGCGGCCCCGGCGCGCGAGGCGAGTCCGAGGGCGCCGACTCCGAGAAAGGTCTTCGCGGTGCCCTCCATGAAGCGGCGGCGGCTCCATTCGTCGGATGTGAAAGCGGAGTTCATGGCTGGGATGGCGGATGCGGTTACTTTACTGGACGAAAATGAACTGCTGGGTGTTGAGGAGCGCCCATACGAGACCGGGGTAGGCCTCGTCGCCGCTCGCGGCGACTTCGGCGCGGGCGAGCTCCATCTCGCGTGGGGTCGGCTCGCGGGTGAGCATGGCCTGGAAGATCATGCGGATCTTCGCGTCGGCGTCGCCCGCCTCGTGGAGCCGCCGCCCGAAGGTGGCGAAGGGATTCGTGAGGGCCTCGACCATGGAGCCGTTGAGGAGGTTGAGGGCTTGCGGCACGGAGGCGGCGTTGGCCGCGTTCTCGATCACCTCGCGGTCGGACTGGCCGAACTCGCGGAGGAAATGGCCGCGCCGGGCCGGCGATTCGAGTTCGGAAGCGCGGGCCATCTGGCTGACGAGCCCGTTGTAGGTCTTGTAGGCCCGGCTCTGGCGATCCCGCCAAGCCTTGCGC
Organism: uncultured Akkermansia sp.; assembly: GCA_964435425.1. Classification (GTDB taxonomy): domain Bacteria; phylum Verrucomicrobiota; class Verrucomicrobiia; order Verrucomicrobiales; family DEV007; genus Arctic95D-9. The sequence continues at coordinate 10,316 of CAYSZN010000016.1, forward strand.
TGCTTCTTGTCGACGAGGTCCGCGGGAGGATCGGGCATCTCCGGCTTCGGCAGGCGGGTCAGGACGACGCGCTCGCCTTCCCCTTCCCCGCCGCCCATTGCAGCCATCGCTCCGCCACCGGCCATATCCATGTTCATGTCCATTTCCGTCAGCCCCATCGCGGCGAGCAATTCGCGTCCGTCCACCTTCTCGCCGACGTTCTTGTGGGCGATTTCGGAGACGGTGCCGCGGGCGCGGCGACGCAGGGAGTTCAACTCGGCGCGAAGCTTGTCGAAGCGAACCTTGTCGCCGGCCTCAAGCGCCTCGGCGACCTGCTCGCGCACCTTCTCCGCCTCCGGCCGGACCGCGTCGTAGGCGGCCGCGACCTCCTCCACCATCGCGATGAACTCCTCCTCGCTCCGGCTTTCGAGGGCTTCGTGGATGCGCCGGACTTTCTCGACCGCGGCGACTTGCTGGGCGAGGCGAGGCTGGTAGCCGTCGGCCTCGGGCAGGGCGAGGGTGACGATGGAATCCCAGATCTGCTCGGCGCTCATGCGGCGGAGGAGCGGACCGGAGAAGTAGTAATGCTCGCCCATCGCGACCTCCTGCGTGTTCGCGGCGCGCTGGTAGGCTTTGGTGTTGTAGAGAACCTCCTGGTAGCGACGCAGGTCGTAGTCGAGGGCCTTCATCGTCTCCTCGAGGAAGGCGAGCAGCTCGGGATTCGAGACGGGGGTGACGTCGGTGAGCTCATCGACCGGCTCGAAGACGCCGTGTCCGAAGACGCGCTTCCACAGGCGGTTGGCGATGACGCGGGTGAAGGTCGGGTTGTCCATCGAGACCATCCAGCCGGCGTAGGCCTCGATGGCGCTGTCGTCGATGTCGGCGAGGTCGATCTCCGCGCCGAACATGGTGCGGGCCGTCACCCGGTCATGGGGTTTGGCGTCGTCGTACTGATAGTCGTGGGGCAGCTTCAGGGTCTTCTCCAGCTCCACCGCGCGGACGTAGCGGAGCGGGTCGTAGATGTCGTTCAGGGCGTCCCTGACTCCTGCGTTTTTGTGCTCGTAGGACTCGTAGGCCTCGATCGACTTCGCCGCCATCGCGCGAAACTGCCGGTCGTCCATGCCGAAACGCTTCAGGTAGGATTCGTATCGTTTCGTGTCGGCGACGATCCGCTCCAGGCCCACCCGGCTGGTGATCTGGGGAAAGCGCTCGATTCCAGTGGCCGTGGCGACGAGGTCGGCCCGCTCCTTCCGGCCCCTCTCCTCGATCGCTTTGCGGTTGCCCGACGCATATTGCCGAGCGTCCATGCCGTAGGAGAACGCGGCCATCTGGTAGTAGTCCATCTGCGTCCACTGGTCGAAGGGGTGGTTGTGGCATTGGGCGCATTCGAGCCGGGTGCCGAGGAAGATGCGGACGGTGTTGGACATGTTGTCCAGCGGCATGCCCCGGTCGCGGATGTAGTAGCCGACGGCGCCGTTCTCCCAGATCATGCCGCGGGCCGAGACCAGTTCCCGGACGAAGTCGTCGTAGGGCTTGTTCTCGCGGATCGCGTCCTTGAGCCAAAGCTGGTAGGCGGCTTCGGCCTCCGGGGCGCCGATGCCGAATCCGGAGTTGATGCGCAGGATGTCGGCCCAGAAATTGTAGGTGTGGCTGACGTGGCCTTCGCTCTCCAGCAGGTCGGCGACGAGCTGGGCGCGCTTGCGGGGGTAGTCCGAGCCGTGGAAGTTCTCGGCCTCCTCGATCGTCGGGACGCGGCCCGCGATGTCGAGATAGGCGCGGCGGAGGAAGGTCGCGTCGTCGATGGCTTCGTTCGGCTTCACGCCCTGCTTCCCGAGCATGTCCTCGACGAGCCGGTCGATCTTCGCGGCGGCGGCGGCGATGTCGAAGGTGCGAGTCCCCTCCGCCTGCCCCGGCTCCGCCCCCCCGGAAAGACATGGAATGGAACAGAGGGCGAGGACGAAGGCGAGGAACGGCAGCGGTTTCATCGAAGATCGGCGATCCATGATAGAATACCCCGAAGCCTGGAAAGGTTGCATATGGCATCAACACACGATGACGCCTCTGCCGATGGCCCGAACGGGCCAAATCCGAAATCCGAAATCCGAAACTCAAACTTCAGACTTCGGATTTTCCTCCTCCTGCCGGAGGGCCTCCAGCATCGCCTCGATCTGCTCGAGATGCTTCAAGGGCAGACGGCGGCGCTGATGCTTGTTCCAAAGCACTTCGCGGAGGGACTCCATCATCGGCAGCGGCAACATCTCATGGGGATTCCAATCGGGATCGGTCTTCCGGGTCGAGTAGAACTGCCAGCGCCCGGCATGATGGACCGCCCGGTAGTAGACCAGCTCGCCGTCCTCGTCGCGCTCGCGCCATTCGTGCTTCGTCATGAGGCGGAGAGCACTTCCTTCAGCGTCGCGATGCAGCGCTCGTTCTGCGGCATGGTGCCCACGGAGATGCGGACCCACTCGGGCAGCTTGTAGCTGCGCATCGCCCGGATGATGACGCCGCGCTTCAGCATGGCCTGGAACACCGCGTCGCCGTCGCCCACCTTCACGAGGACGAAGTTCGCGTGGCTTGGCACATACTCGAGGCCCATTTCGGCGAAGGAGCGCTCGAAGTAGGCGCGTCCCTCGTCGTTCATCTCCCGCGTCTTCCGCTGGTGCTCCTCGTCGAGAAGTCCGGCGACGGCTCCGGCCTGGGCGATCGCGTTCGTGTTGAAGGGCTGGCGGCATTTCTGGAGGACCTCGGCGATCTCCGGCGTGGTGAGGCCGAATCCGATGCGGAGCCCGGCGAGCCCCTGGATCTTCGAGAAGGTGCGCATCACGACGACGTTCCGTCCCTCGCGGATGTATTTCAGCGAGTCGGGCGCCTCCGGGACGAACTCGTGGTAGGCCTCGTCGAAGATGACGACGACATGGTCGGGGACGCGGGCCATGAAGCGGTCGATCGCGGCCTCGTCGACCATCGTTCCGGTGGGATTGTTCGGATTCGCGATGAAGACCATGCGCGTCCGCGGCGTGATCGCCTCCGCCATGGCCTCGAGATCATGGACAAAGCCCGGGTCGGGGACCTCGACGGTGGTCGCGCCGAAGAGCGTCGCCATCAGCTTGTAGACGACGAAGGCGTGCTCCGCCGCGATCACCTCGTCGCCGGGACTTAGGAAGCCGTGCCCGATCAGCTCGATGATCTCGTTCGAGCCGTTGCTGATGACGACGTTCTCCCGCGCGAAGCCGAATTTCTCCGCGATGGCGCTGCGCAGCTTGTAGCCGCCTCCGTCGGGATAGATGTGGACGCCTTCGGCCGCTTCCTTCATCGCGGCGACGGCCTTCGGAGATGGGCCGAGCGGGTTCTCGTTCGACGCCAGCTTGATAATGTCGGCGGGGTCGAGACCCAGCTCGCGGGCGGTCTCGTCGATCGGTTTGCCGGGATCGTAGGCGACGAGGCCTTCGAGCCAGGGATGGGCTTGGTTGAGAACAGAGGACATGGAAAGCTTGCGGACGGGTCGCCGGAACGGGCACCGGGACGGATCGCGTGCAAGGTATCGCGCCCGCCCGAGTCCTCAACCCTCCATTTCGGATGCTTTCCGCCGGGACGCTCAACCTGTCGCAGGCATCGGCAGCACCTCGACGACGAGATGGTCGCCCGTGGCGTTGGCTCCCGTCACCACCTGGGGAACGCCGTTGCGCACGTCGACCGAGGCCCGATGAATGTGTCCGGCGAAGATGCCGAGCACATTGGAGGCGGCGAAGACCTCGCGATGGAAAGCTATCGTCGTCTCCGTGTGCCGCTCCCTCCAGCGGGGCCGCCGCTCGATCTCGAAATGCCGGTCCGTCGCCGCGCCCCAGTCCGGGTGCCCGCATCCGAACCCGACCGGCCTGCCGGGCGCGTAGAGCGGAATGTGGACGCACAGAACCATGGGCTGGCCGGAGGCGGCCTGCTGCCGGAAGAACTCGAGCTGCTCCGGCAGGATCTCGTAGGTGGAGTTGTCGATGGCGAGAATCCGCACACCGGCCAGCTCGAGAACAGAGCCCATGGGGTCGCGGTCTCCGTAGAGAGGGCGAAGGCGTTTCCCGATCCATTCGGCCCGCAGTGCGTCGGAGCTCCCCTCCATGCCCTCGTAGTGCCAGTCGTGGTTGCCGGCGGTGTAGAGCCAGGGCAGCCCGGCGCGCTCCAGCCTCTCCATCACCCATTCGACGGCGGCCTCCGAGGGGAAGCTGAGGATGTCCCCGGCCAGCACCACAGCATCGGCCTGGGCGCTCCTGGCGGCCTCCAGCATCTCCTCGAAGCACGCCTCGGGATCGGTCGGCTGCTGGGTGCGGAAATGCTTCGTCTGGTTGTAGGCCTTGGCCATCCGCCCGCTGAACTCGCGGTAGGGCACCCCGCGCTCGTCGTCGCGGAACAGGTGGGTGTCGGCCGCGAAGAACAGCTTCACCGGCTCGGCGACGGCGGACGAATGGAGCCGGACACGGTTGCCATCCTGGGCAAACCCTCTTTGGTCGGCCCGTTCCGCTCCCGGATTACCGCTCCCGGTGGCTCCGAGCAGCGGAGAGAGAACGGTCCCTGCGAGCGTTCCCTGAATCAGTCCGCGGCGCGAGAAGGACGATGGTGCTGGATTCGGCGGAGTCATTCGGAAGAGAAAAAGGTCAAAATCCGACGGCGTCCACTCGCTCGATCAGGGAATTCGCGCCACCTTTGGATCGCCCCCTTGGGATGGGGTCGGCGAAAATAGCTGCCACAAATAACGAAACGGCATCAAAGCAAGAACAATAAAGCATTTTCATTATAACCGATCCCATGCGTGAATTCCAGATGAGCAATTCCTACGATGTCATCGTCATCGGCGGCGGTCCTGCCGGTTCCAGTTCCTCGGCGATTCTGGCAGAATACGGGCACCGGGTGCTGGTGCTGGAGCGGGAGAAGTTCCCCCGCTACCATATCGGCGAATCCCTGATTCCCTTCACCTTCCAGCCTCTGGAACGCCTCGGCCTGATCGACCAGATGCGGAAGTCCCATTTCGTCAAGAAATACAGCGTCTGCTTCGTCACTCAGGACGGAAAGTCGAGCCAGCCCTTCTACTTCTACAATCGCTACGACCGGGAGACGGTGGCGCAGACCTGGCAGGTGCTGCGTTCGGAATTCGACCAGATGCTGCTCGACCACACGCGCTCCAAGGGCGCGGAGGTCCGCGAGCAGACCAAGGTGCAGGAGCTGCTGCGCGACGACAGCGGAAAGGTGATCGGCGTCCGCGCCGTTGGGCCCGATGGGGAGACGGTGGACTACCACGCCCCCATCACCCTCGACTGCACCGGCAAGGAAGCCTACACGATGGTGCGCAACGGCTGGAAGGTGCGGGACCCCTATCTCAACAAAGTGGCGGTCTGGACCTACTACCGGGGATCCAAGCGCGCCCCGGGCATCGACGAGGGGCAGACCATGGTCGCCTACATCCGGGAAAAGGGATGGTTCTGGCACATCCCCCAGCACGACGACATGGTCAGCGTGGGGGTGGTCGCGGAGGGCAAATACCTCTCCCGCGACGGCGTGCGGGATCCGGAGCAGATCTTCAAGCGCGAAGTCGAGGAGAACCAGTGGATCAAGGACTGCCTTTCCGTCGGCGAACAGGTCGGCGAATACCGCATCACGAGCGAATACACGCACCACTCCCGCCATTGCGGCAGCGACGGACTGCTCCTGGTCGGCGACGCCTTCGCCTTCCTCGATCCTGTCTTCAGCTCGGGGGTGATGCTGGCGCTGAAGAGCGGCGTCCTCGCCGGCGAGGAGATCCACCGGGCTTTCGAGGAGAACGACCTCAGCCCGAAGCAGTTCGAACGCTACGCCAGGACCCTCCGCGAAGGCGTGGAGAACATGCGCAAGCTGGTCTACGCCTTCTACAATCCGGACTTCAGCTTCGGAAAGCTGATCCGCGCCCATCCCGACGCGGCCGGCACGGTCACGGACTGCCTGAGCGGCGATGTGAACAAGGACTATTCGGTGCTGTGGGACCAGATCCGCGAGCTCGTCCCCCTGCCGGATGACCTGTCCGTAGGCGATCCGCTCGTCTGACGGCGGACCGGACCATCCTGCCGGAAGCCCCCGGATTCGATGAAACGGGTCTCGCTCTACTACCTCCTCACGATTCCCCTCGCCGTTCTGGCGATCGCCGGAGTCATCCACCTGGGGGCTTCCCTGCCTTCGCCGGGAGGCGGGGTCAGGGAAATCGACGTAGCCGTCCCCCAGTCCGCCTGGGAGACCGCCCTCGCCACAGTCCGCACGAATCTCGGGCATCCCCTGAGCCACCTCTTTCTGCAGCTGCTGGTCGTCATCGGCGTGTCGCGCCTGACGGGACGCCTCTTCATGCGCTTCGGACAGCCCGCCGTGGTGGGCGAGATGGCGGCGGGCATCCTGCTGGGGCCGTCGCTCTTCGGCTGGCTCGCTCCGGGGGCCTTCGCCTTCGTCTTTCCCGAATCCTCCCTGGACGCGCTGCGGCTGCTGAGCCAGGTCGGCGTCTGCCTCTTCATGTTCGCGGTCGGCATGGAGCTGGACATGAAGCAAGTGCGCAGCAAGGCGCAGGCGCTGCTGGCGGTGAGCCATGCGGGCATCGTCTTCCCCTACCTGCTCGGCGTGCTGCTGGCCTGGCCGCTCTTCGCCACCCTCGCGGGATCGGGCGCGACCTTCACCGCCTTCGCCCTCTTCATGGGCATTTCCATGAGCATCACGGCCTTTCCGGTGCTGGCCCGGATCCTTCAGGAACGCGGCCTGACAAAAACCTCTCTCGGCAGCACGGCGCTCACCTGCGCGGCGGTGGGCGATGTGACGGCGTGGAGCATTCTCGCCTTCGTCGTCGCCATTGCGCAGGCCTCGAGTCTCGGCGGGGTCGCGGTGAACCTGCTCTTCGTGCTGGTCTTCATCGTGGTCATGGTCGGGGGCGTCCGCAAGGCCCTGCCCGCCCTGCTGGGGGAACGCCGCCTCGCGAGCGAGACTCCCTCCAAGGGCACCCTCGCCGTCGTCCTCTGCATCGTCGTCGCGGCGGCGCTCTGCACCGAGGTCATCGGCATCCACGCCCTCTTCGGCGCCTTCCTCGCCGGAGCGATCATGCCGGACCGCCACGGCTTCCGCCACAAGATCGACGTGCGGGTCGAGAACTTCAGCACCGTGCTGCTGCTGCCGCTCTTCTTCGCCTACACCGGGCTGCGCACCCAGATCGGCCTGCTCCACGATCCGCAAAGCTGGCTGCTCTGCCTGCTCATCGTCGCCGTGGCCACCCTCGGCAAGCTGGGCGGCAGCGCGGTGACCGCGCGCTTCACCGGCATGGGCTGGCGCGAATCGCTGCAACTCGGGGCGCTGATGAACACCCGGGGACTGATGGAACTCATCGCCCTGAACATCGGCTACGACCTCGGCATCCTCTCGCCCCGCATCTTCG
>CAYSZN010000017.1:0-17467 GCA_964435425.1 uncultured Akkermansia sp.
CGCCCGGCAAGCCCGGCCCGACCAGACGGGCGACAGGAATGTCGCCCCTCCTTGGTACCCGGAACTGTGCCCATTCAGCCACCGGCCACCGCTGAAAGGACCAGCGTCTTTCCCGCAGGACGGTCACCGGATCACGCCCGGCGGACCTTGTAGATCACCGTATAGAACACGGGCTCGGCCCCCGAATAGTCCTGGATGAAGAAGTTCAGATTTCCGTTGAGAGCTCTGTCCTTGCGCCTCTTGATCTCGGCGTTGTGAACGACGGTCACCTCGCCCCGCTTGCGCGAACGGTTGTATTCGTTGACCCCCTGCTTGCTGTGGTTGAAGGGAATGCTGAGTCCCTTGGTGGCCGTCAGCTTTCCCTTGGCGCGAATGCGGAAGGTGACCGTCTGGTTCTTCCGGTACTTCGGAAAGTCGCGGGGGACGGAAACAGCCTCGTCCGCGCCGAAGAGTCCAACTCGCTTCGTCGCAGTCACCTTCGTCACTTTCATCTTGAAGGTCTGCCCAACGCTGAAGCCACCAAAGGTCTTGGCCTCGGCGACATGGACGGGAAGAAGGAGGAAGGCGGAGGCGAGAAGGATCGGAACTAGGGATTTCATGGCTGGATTTGTAGATTCGAAACGGCTTCCTTCGCGGGACAGCAAGACTGCTCCCAGACGAAGGCACGGACATGCGAAGGCTAAACCACATGACATGGGCGGGTCAAGTGGCGGCATCGAAGACAGCGCCTACCCGGCTGCCCCCCCCTTTGCCCTTCCCCAGCGCCAGTCCCGGCCGGATCGAAAGCCGCCGCTCCCCCCTTGCAATCGGACCGATCTCGCGCTCCTTGCTCCCGTCGCCATCTCCGCACCCGATGTCCCGCCCGCTCGCCCTCGCCATCTACGCGCTGACCGCGGCCTTCTTCGCGTGCTTCTTCGCCTACCCGGTCTGGCACACAGCGAAGGAGGCCTTCGTCACTCCGGAGGGAGGGATCACGTTCGCCTATCTGGCGGAAATCTTCCGCAACCCGATCTACCTCGAAGGCCTCGCGAACTCCTTCTGGATGGGGCTGTTCTCCACGGTCCTCGCCCTCCTCGTCGCCCTGCCGCTCGCCCTGGTCCACCGCGCCTGGCAGTTCCCGGGCCGCGACCTCCTCAACGCCCTCGTCCTGGTCCCCCTGATCCTGCCGCCCTTCGTCGGGGCGCTCGGCATCCGGCAGCTCCTCGGACAGGCGGGGGTGCTGAACACCCTGCTGATCGATCTCGGACTGATGGACGCGGCCGCCCCCTTCGACTGGCTCGGAGAGGGACGGCTCGCCGGGATCGTCCTGATGAATGCGCTGCATCTCTATCCCATCGCCTACCTCAATCTCTCCGCCGCCCTCGCCAACCTCGACCCGGCGCTCGAGGAGGCGGCGGAGAACCTCGGCTGCCACGGATTTCGCCGCTTTGTCAGGGTGACTCTGCCGCTCATCGCGCCAGGACTCTTCGCCGGAGGCACGATCATCTTCATCTGGTCCTTCACCGAGCTGGGCGTGCCGCTCGTCTTCGACTTCGACCGCGTCACCTCGGTGCAGATCTTCGAGGGGATCAAGGACCTCAGCGGCAATCCCTTCCCCTACGCCCTCGTCGTGGTCATGCTGGCGACGACGGCGCTGCTCTACCTCGCGGGGAAATGGCTCTTCGGGCGGGACAGCTTCGCCGGCGCAGGACGGGCCTCGACGGGGCGCGCCCTGCGGCCCGCCTCCCCGGGACGATCGGTCCTCGGCATCGGACTGTTCGTCTCCGTCACCCTCCTCGCCACCCTGCCACACGCCGGCGTCGTCCTCCTCTCCCTCTCGAACGACTGGTACGGCACCCTCGTTCCCAGCACCCTGACCGGACAGCACTACCTCGACGCCCTCGGCCATCCCCTGACCCTCTCCTCGATCGGGAACTCGCTGAAATACGCCTCCCTCGCCACCCTCCTCGACCTCGTCCTCGGCATCGGCGTGGCCTACGTCGTCGTGCGCACGAAGCTGCCCGGACGTGCCCTCCTCGACGCCATGGCGATGCTGCCCCTCGCGGTGCCGGGACTCGTCCTCGCCTTCGGCTACCTCTCCATGACCCGCGAGGGCCAGCCCTTCGCGTTCCTCGTCCAGAACGGAGACCCGCTCGCGATCCTCGTGATCGCCTACGCAATGCGGCGGCTACCCTACGTGGTGAGGTCCGCGGCGGCGGGCTTCCAGCAGACCAGCGTCAGCCTGGAGGAGGCCGCGCAGAACCTCGGCTGCCCTCCCCTGCGGACGCTGCGGCGCATCACCCTGCCGCTGATCTCGGCCAACCTCATCGCGGGTGGCCTGCTCGCCTTCTCCTTCGCCATGCTGGAGATCTCCGATTCGCTCATTCTCGCGGAGCAGCAGCCGCATTTCCCGATCACGAAAGCGATCTACGCCCTCGTCACCTCGCTCGGAACAGGGCCGAACCTCGCCTCGGCCCTTGGCGTATGGGCGATGGTCTTCCTCGCCGTGGCGCTCACCGGCGCAGGCTTGATCCTCGGCAAGAAGCTGGGAGCCCTTTTCAGGGTGTGAACTCCTGCCTTTCCACTTCCATCGTTCGGAGCTTGGTTGGATTCTTTATTTATAATTTTTGACATTTTCTATAATTTTGATAAATTATAAACTCCTCCACCTTCCTCCCGATGAAGCGCCGCAGCCTTCTTGCCCTTCCCCTCGCCGTCCTCGCCCTGTCCCAGGGACGGGCGGACGATGACCGTGCGAAGGAAGCCGCCCCGGCATCGCCCATCGCTTCGCCCTGGGATGCGAACGCCTGGGAAGCCGGCAGCGGCAAGGCCTTCTGGCGCAGTCCGACGGCGAACACGGATTCCGGCAACGCCTCCGCTTCTGCCGCCCCCGCACCTTCGGCTCCGAAGCCCCAGGCCCCCGATTTCTCCAGCAGACAGACCGAGAAGTAACCAACTGCCGTCTGCTCCTCCGCCTCCCATGGCGGGTTCGAAACCAGAAAGCCCCCGCAGCGCCCCTGCGGGGGCTTTTTCGCCTTCCCGGGCCCATGGTTTCACTCGAACAGCTCCATCCCCTCGACCACGGTCTCCACATCGAGCTCGCCGAGCACGTCCGAAATCGTGTGCAGGGCATTCCCCTCCAGCTCGTTGCCCACGTAGAGGTAGGACGGATGTTCCCCCTGCCGGGACATGGCTTCGCGGAGGAGACGGGCCATCGCGGCGCGGGCCTCCGGATCGATCTCGCGAAGCTGATGAAAGGGCTCGAACTGCTCCTTCGCCCATTCGTGGCTGCGCCCCGGCGACAGGAGAAAGCGGGCCGCGACGAACGGATTCGCCTCCGGCGGATGCAGCGCCATCTGCTCCAGCACCGGGGGCATCCGCGTCCACTGATTGTAGACATGGGCCACCCCATGCGAGGCCAGCATGGCGAAGTAGTCCGGATGCAGCCAGTTGCCGTTGCGGATCTCGACCGCGTAGTCCCAGCCCTTCGGCGCATGGGAGAAGAACTCGTCGAGCGCGGAGACGAAATCCCGCCCATGCTCGAACTCTCCCGGATGGAAATGCGAAAACTCGAAAATGAGCGCCCCGACCTTGCTCCGGATCGGCTCGAGGCGGCGCAGGAATCCCATCTCGAGAAGTCCCGGACTGAGGAAGAGGTCGTTCGCCTTGCCCGCCCTCGCCCCGAACGCGGCGACCTTCGGAAAGGTGCGGATCGTGATCTCGTCCGGCACTTTGAAGGAGAAGACGAAATCCTCCGGCGTCTGCGAGGCGATCCCCTCGATGAACCGCTTCCGCGGCAGGGCGTAGTAGGTCGCATCGACGCAGACGGAGCGGAAGGTCTGCGCATATTCCTCGAGACAGTGGTCGGAGAAGCGCTTCTTCGAGAAGTGCGTGCCCCAGAGATAGCGGTCCTCGTCGTAGAGGATGCCGCACCAGCCCGCGTATCGCCACGACGAGGTCCCGAGACAAATCCGGTGGTCCTCGAAGAGTCGCCGGGCGACCGATGCGATACGGGTGCGTTCGAAAAGCATGTCAACGCCGCCATTAAAGAGGGCGCAGCGCTCCGCGGCAATGGTTTTCGTTCTCACGCACATCCACCGCATCGACCGAACCAGAGGACTCGACATCCGCGTCGGAACGCTTCATCCTGACGCCATCCCTCCGACACTGGAACACTGGAACCGGAATGAAACCCCGCCCTCCCCTGCCTCCCGGACACCGTGGCTTTCTCCTCGCTCTCGTTCTCGTCTGGCTCGCCTTCACCGCATTCCTCGCGATCTCTCCGCGCAACCGGACCGACTGGTGGCTGGAGCACATCGTCGTCGTCCTCGGGCTGGCCCTCCTCGTCGCCACGGCGCGCTGGTTCGTCTTTTCGAAGCCCGCCTACCTCCTCGGCTTCGTCTTTCTCTGCCTGCACGAGATCGGGGCTCACTACACCTACTCCGAAGTCCCCTATCGCGACTGGTGGGCGGCGCTGTCGGGATCGCCCCCGTCGGGCGAGGAGACCGACGCCCGCAACCACTTCGACCGGCTCGTCCATCTTCTCTACGGCCTCCTCCTCGCCCGACCATGGCGCGAGGCCTACTACTTCGCGATGAAACCGCGCCGGGATTTCTGGAGCCACTTCGTGGTCGTCTCCTTCGTGATGGCGACCTCCCTCCTCTACGAACTGCTCGAATGGGCCGCCGCGATCCTCTACGGAGGCGAGTCGGGAATGGCCTTTCTCGGCACCCAAGGGGACATCTGGGACGCCCACAAGGACATGCTCCTCGCCACCTCCGGCGCGATCCTCGCCTCGGCCGCAATGATTCTACGCCGCGCCGTCACCGGCCGCGATCCCGCCCAAGAATGGGGCGAAGGGCCGGGAGGTCGGAGGGCTTCCCGATAAAGGGAAGCGGCTCTGTCTCCGACAAGAATAGGCCCGGCGAGATTCGAACTCGCGACCAAGGGATTATGAGTTTCTTTTTTCCGACTTCACGAGAATTCACAAGAATCGACCAGAATGAACGTGAATTAACTTATTTTCAATGATTTACAATCGTTGAGAAGTTCATTTTTGTCCACTTTCGTTCATTGAAGTGCGTCCTCGATTGCCCTATAATTGCCCTAGGCGAGCCGCATAGGGCAATCTTTTTCGATGGGTATGAAAGCGCAGTCAACAGGTGCCAACATCTTCAAGCTCGAGAAGCAGAAGGGTAGCAAATTCTACTCGATGCGAATCATGCACCAGGGTAAGCGGCGACGCTTCTCCACTGGGAAGTCCTCGATCAAGGATGCCAAGCAGAAGGCTCGGGTGATCATGGCCGACATCCAGAGCCGGGGGTTCGAAGAGGCCGTCAAGATTCACTCCAAGCGCCGAGACCAAATACCGACCGATCCAACAATCACGGAATTTGCTGAGCTTTACCGTGCAGTCTCAGTTGGGTTCGATTCGCCGCCTTCGCGACCCACCCGAGAGCGGTACATACGCAGCCTGGTTCGAATCGCGGAGGCATCGGGTGTTCGGCTGACCAGTCAACTCGATGAGAACAAGATCGAGATCTTCAAGGGTCGATATCTCTCGGACGGACGAAAAGAGGGCCGAAAGGACGACAGTATCCGGACGAGCCTTAATGGCATTCTTCGAAACGCGGCAGCCCTGTTCTCCACTCAAGCTCTTCAGGGGTATCGCCGGCACGGAGTTCAACTCACAAACCCATTTTCGGGGACACAGATAAAAGGAGTTCGGCTTAGGCCATATTCCCCCCTTCCCCGCGATCTTGTTGCGAGCATTTGGAAGAAGGCTGCGCTGCTCCGCGACGGGGACAAGGACGCGGATCCGCCTGACGCAACTTTACGTGCCCGGGACACCTTCGACTTCCGCGAACCCCAGCCAGACTCCTTTATGATTCTTCTCCTTGAACTCGGACTTGGACTGCGCCGCGACGAGGCCGACAAATGCCAGTGGGATTGGTTCTTCACTGATCACGAGGGTCGACGCTACCTTGAGGTGCGCGAGACCCCCTATTTTCTCCCCAAATCAGGGGAAAACAGAATCGTTCCGGTCGAAGAGGCTCTTTGGAAAGCTATTCACGATGGGAAGAAGACTGAGGAATTTGTTATCGATGGGAATCCGCCGACCCTCAGGGATCCGGAACGGGATCTCAAATCGAAGGTCTACCGATGTGACCGGGCGCATCGCACCTTGGTTGCATGGCTTCGCAAGATGGGCATCACGAACCAGAAGCCTTGCCACACTATGCGAAAAGAGTTCGGGTCTTACGTCGCTACCAGCTTTGGGCTCTATCACGCCCAAAAGCTTCTGGGGCATTCCAGCCCTAGCGTAACTTCGGCCTTCTATGCCGGGCTCACAGAGCTACCGTTCATCACGCCTTCGCAAATGGCCAGATCACATGGAAAAGAGAAGAAAAAGAACGATCGAACGCACGCCAGAAAGAGAAGAGCCAAGTGACTCGAGGGAACAGGTTGTCCGCGAGATCCCGCTTGATGGGCGCGATTGGCAAATTGCGCAGATCGCAGCGACTCTACTCCGGGATAAGGATATTGATGCTTCAGCCAACGCCTCTTGGAAATGGGCTGACGCTTACTTCCGCGAACGTGTCGAAACCGCGATTCGACAGAGCCGAATACTACTCCAACTCGTCGAGGCGCCGGTTCAGCAGAAAACGAGCCTCTACCAATGGTTCGATCCTGGGAAAGTTTACAGCGTCAAAGAGGTGCGGGATCGAGTCGTGGAATTGGGTGGCTGGCCTCGCAGTGGGGATGAAGATACGATTCGAGACACTTTGATCAAACCGGTTCGGAAAGGTTGGGAGACGAGAATTGACGAGGTCCGTCAGACGGCCACAGATGTCCTACCGGAGGCGCTGGAGTATCGGGGAAAGCTTCGATCCGCGATCCAACCCTTGCTAAACGATCCTCTCGCCAACGAGCGTCTTCCGAATCTCAGAAATGCTGCGGATCAGTTTCTGGCGGGTCTCATCGACGATCAAACCCTCTTTACCGATGAGGAACGGATTACTATCCGAGTTGAGCGTGAGGAGAAGCTATTGGCTTGGTGCTTTTGTGAAGACCATCCGAAGGGAAGGGCGGTCAAGGTAAGACCTCATGAGCTTTTCCGGTTTGCAGAGGAGAAAAGTTTGCTCCCCCCGAAATGGGAGCCAGTTGAAGCCTTCAAGATTTCTTCACCGCACCGAGAGACCTTGCCGAGTCGGATACTCTCCACAAGCACATCGTTCAAAGACTTCAACAAGGTGCACGGCGATTCGAGCTTGATGAGCTATCCCTGGTTTCCCTGAGGCCTGCTCACGAAGTAGCAAATACCGGGTAATCTCCCGGTTTACACCCGTTCTGAAAAAAAATCGGAACTATTTTCGTCCGATTCGTGGCGGTGTGTTTCGCTGGTTGACCGAAATGGGCGCGGTCTACTTCCCGAGAAGATCGGAGTTCGCCGAAAATGCACCGATCCCATCACAATTCGCTGTATTTCAGCGTTTTGCATATCTCCCGAATTCGATCGAAATTCCCCTTAACCCGCCGAAAATCGACGGGATTCAACAATAGGAAATGGAAAATCAATCGAAAAAGCCTGCGCGAATCGCGTTCAGGATCAAGGAGGTGGCGGAGATGACGGGTGTTCCTGCATCCACGATCCGCTCACGTGTGAGGTCCGGAGATTTGGCGGTGATTCAAGGGTTTGGCCCCTGGCTCATCGGAAAAGCCGAGCTGGATCGATTCATGAAGGAGACCGCCATCGGCGGAACTCAAGAGAAGAAAGACCAAAAGAAATGAACACAATTACAAGAAGTCCGGGGCTTCTGGACGATGAACCCGAAAAAGAAAAAGGCCCGAAGCGAAGCGACAACAACGAAACGGGCCAGTCGAGCGATGAAGCTCATGCTGAAAATAGCGAGTATGTTAACGGCAGTCAAGCTGGGGAGTTGGATGCCGGGATTATTTCGTTCGCCTCGGCCACGGAAGCTTCAGCGACCGCGCCTGAGGTCGATGGCGACAATGATGCCTTCACGCCCGAAACTCTGACGCCCAACAGCATTCTCGCCCTCCGTCTCCCCGCCTCGGCGCTCGAGGGAGTCGAAACGAAGCACGTCCGCCCCAAGATCACGGTGGGCAAACCTCCCAAGGACCAGTTCTTCATGGTTAAGAAAGGACCGGACAACTGGATCCCTTTCGGCCTTCTCGAATCGGAGCGGACTTCTTCCTTCTACCTCGTCATGCCCGGCGCCGTCAGAGATTGGATGCTGGAACACGGCATCAAATCATACTTCGACGGCATCCTCTGTCTCGCGGTCACGCGGCACGGAGAGCCGCGAGTTTGGCCTCTCAAGCAGACCGACAACCTCTGGCACGTCACGGCTCGCGAGATCGCCGAGATGGCGAAGAAGGACTGGGTCAAGCTGATCTCCGACCAGACGGCGGGATACTACGTCGCCGGAAAGGCATCCGATCAGAGCAAGCAGCCAGCATGGCCGGAGGAAAGCTTCGAGGAGATCCTCGAGAAGGCCTTCGCTGGCCGCATCATTGATACCCTGGATCACGAGGTCATCAAGGAGCTGCGCGGAGATGACTGATCCGTTTTCCTGCCGCGAAGTGTGGGTGGTCGACTTCGAGTATTCCCAGCCGACCAACTGGCTCCCCACTCCCCACTGCGTGGTGGCGAGGGAGCTCCACACGAACCGCCTAATCAAGGTCTGGCTGGGGGACAATCCCCCGGCCAGACCACCCTTCGATATGACCAACTGCGTCTACGTCGCGTTCAACGCCATCGCGGAGGCTCTCTGCCACTTGGTCCTCGGTTGGCCGCTTCCGTCGATCGTGGTCGATCTCTACGTCGAATTCCGCAACCTCGTGGCCGACCGACGCAAGGAGCTTGGTGTCGATCGCCTGTCACTGCTCGTCGCACTCGAGGCTTTCGATCTGAACCACATCTCGGCGGCAGAAAAATCGCACTGGAGGGACCTCGCAATCCAGGGCGGCCCGTTCACCGATGAGCAGAAGACTGGTCTCATGGACTATTGCCAGGAGGACGTCGATGGAACGACGGCATTGCTGAAGGAGATGCTGCCTCACCTGGACTACCCCAGGGCGGCACTCCGAGGGCACTTCGCCGTCAGCGCTGCCAAGGTTCAAGAGTTTGGGATCGCGGTCTCCGCCGCGGAAATCGAGATCGTCCAGAACCGTCGCGAGTCCATCCGCCATAGCCTGATTGAGGACGTCGATAGGACTTTTGGCGTCTACCTGGACGACAAATTCAGTGAAAGCCGCTTCTGCTCTTGGCTGAAATCCCAAAGGATGCCTTGGCCGCAACACCCCAGCGGTCGCCCCAAACTCGACCGAGACACCTTCAGCGACATGGCCAAACTTCACCCGGAGGTTCGACCGCTACACGAGCTCCGCAAGACGCTCTCGGAACTCAAGAATCAGACTCTGGAAGTTGCCCCGAATGGGCGCTGCCATGTGGCACCCGGGGTGTTTGGCACTTTGACCGGCCGAAACAGTCCTCGAGCGTCAGATTTCATCTTCTCGCGGGCCAAGTGGTGGCGCTACCTGATCCACTGTGCTCCAGGCCGGGTGTTGATCTACCTTGACTGGCGATCGCAGGAGTTTGCTATTGCGGCGGCTCTCAGTGGCGACGAGGCCATGATGAATGCCTACCGAGGCGGGGATGCCTATCTCGGTTTTGGAAAGGCTTGCGGAGCCATTCCCGCCGACGCCACCAAGGCGTCTCACCCCGAGCCCCGACAACTCTTCAAGGTCGCTACCTTGGCACTTCAGTTCGGGATCGGTGCCGAGAAACTCGGATCCGACCTCGGCGGCGGTCCCGTCGCCGGGCTGCGTATGCTTGAACGGTATCGGCAGGCTTTCCCGGATTTTGCCCAATGGGCGCAGTCGCAGTCCGACAAGGCGGCGCTCGGCGGTACGCTTCTCACCCCGTTTGGCTGGCGACTTCAAGCCGACGCGCTCAACGTGAAGCCACGGACTTTCAAGAACTTCCCAGTGCAGGCGACCGGCGGCGACATGATGCGGATTGCGGTAATCCTGATGCTTCAGCGTGGCGTCAATATCTGCGCAATGGTCCACGACGGATTTCTCATCGAAGCGCCTGTTTCCGAATCGGCGCACGTCGCTGAAGTTGCCGACTCATGCATGCGCGAGGCCTCTCGGCTCGTTCTCTATGGTTTCGAGGTGGACGTTGATCGGGAAATTTACACGGACCGGTTCCGGGATCCGGCTGGTGCGAGCATGTGGCAGAAAATCTGCCGTCTGGCCGGAATCCGCGACACCCGGCCTGTTCAATTTGACCACCCTGCCTACGCAAACTGACCACCCCGTCCCGTCTCTTCTATATCTCTTTCTTCATGAAAATAACCCATGAGAAACCCAGCCTCGACGGCGTAGCCTCCGTCGTCGATGAACGCACCGGTCGCGTTTTCACGCCCGGGGAATACGAAAAGCGCCAGCGCGATCGGGAGAACACCTGGCTGAGCCAGCGTTTTGTGATGGGGCCGATTCCGGTCCCGTGGTTGGCCAAGGCGTTCTCCCTGAAGCCTTCGGCAGCGAAGTGTGCCATCGCGCTGTTTTATCAGCGCGGATTGAGCCGCAGCAACGAGTTCAAGATCGAGCCTGCTCGCTTCCTTGAACTCGGCATCGAAGATACTGCCCGACGACGCGGGCTCAAAGATCTCGAAGGAATCGGCTTAATTCGACTCCGACGTGAAACGAGTAAATCTCCAGTTGTCCTTATACTCCCCTATCCACCTAAAACTAACCACCAAAAGTAAAATAACGATAATGATGAAAGACACCGACTCAAGGATGCCACGTATTCCTCTACCATTCGAATTCGACGGCGATGAACTTGTAATTCGCCGATCCGATTGGAAATATAAAGTATGTCGCACGCCTGACCTCGACGCCGACGACGACCGAGAGTGCGTCAGGATTGAAGCCTCCTATAAAGATCATCCCTTCGGTGAAAAAGTTCAGTTCCCGTTGGAAATAGCAGGCTCTATCGCAGAAACGATCTTGCACATTCTCGCTCCCGATTTTGCACCCTTCCTTTCGGGAGACATAGAGGATATGGAGGATCTAGAACCGGCATTCTCATTTTTGTCGACTAGAAACTCGAATCGAGATTGGTCTCACACCGAGGAATCGCTGCTTATCTTTCTCTACTACGCAACTCATCTAGAATTCCGCCACATTGCGGCAATACTCGGACGGAGCCCTCTTGACGTTCGCAATCGGTGCATCCGAAGCCTTGGATTCAGGCCACGAGGGAAAGGGCGCGAAACAGAATAAGAACCAAGACACGTAAACACCTTACCACCTCGGCCGGAACTGCTCTTCGACCAGATCGACCACCAACCGCTCCACGTCGCAGCCTTCGCGCTCCGCTCGCTCCACCAGCCTATTCATCGTCTCACCCGAGAATCGCACCATCACGCTGCCACCGAGTGCCTCTGCCTCGGTGGCAGTGCGCACCTCCCCCCTTCTGCGGCCGTGTCGATCAATCCTCGGAGTGCCCGGTAGAACCAGGTGACGCGCCGGTCAGTCCGGATGTCGTTCTCCTTGATGGGTCGGGTGAGAGAAATCCCAGCGAATTCGCGACACCGGCTAAGCTCCACGTATGTCTGGCCGAACTCGAAAGCACCGTCGCCCAGGTCAATCTCGACCTTCTCGAGAGTGAGCCCTTGGCTCTTGTGGATCGACACAGCCCACGCCAAGCGCAGTGGTAGCTGCGTGAATTTCCCGATCGGTTGCGCTACGACCCGTCGCGCGAGATCGCTGTACTGATACTCGTAGTTAACGTCCTCCCCACGCATTCGGTTCGAGGTTCATCGTCATCCGGGTTGTGGCGCGGAAAGGTCCGAACAAGATATCGAGTTCGTAGTGATAGAGGAATCCAGTGTCGCCCGCTTCCACAGCCCGGAGTGCTTGAATGACCCTATGATTCTGCGCGGATCCGAAAAGCTTGCGACTGAAGCAATCCGCCTCAGTCTCGTTATTGCAAAGCATGAGGAATATCCGTGGCATCCCTATTCCTAACTTCTGGGTTTACTCTCCTCGATCGCCTGTCGAATCTCCTATTCCTTCCGAGCCCTCAGATTGCCGTTTGGATCGACCAAAAGTGACTCTTGATGCTCTGGGAAGGGGGCATGGCGTCGATTAGTCCTCCGGTATTGAAGGTGCCCGGCAACCTCACGGAGCATCCGTGCCTGTCGCGAGCAGCCCTTCTTTGGCCTTCGTGCCGGCGATCATCTGGTAGGTGAAGCCGCTGCTGGCGGCGAGTTGGTGGGCATACTTCTGCTTCGCTTGGACCACCTCGTCGTCGATTTTGTTGTCTCCCTTGACCTCGACGATGACGTGCGATCCGTCGGTCTTCCGGACAAGAAAGTCCGGGTAGTAATTGCGGACTGTGTTCGAGATCGGGTCGATGTAGGTGATGACAAAGTCTGTTTGGCCGTGGGTGAGCATCCCGGTGAACCAGATCTTGTCTACGCTGGCGTCCCGGAGGCACTTCCAGAAGAAATCCTTCTCCGGGTTCGAGTCGAAGCAGTAGTTGTCGAGGTGAAAGGATTTCGTCTTGTAGGGGACGTAGGGCTCCTTGAGGTGGTTCGCAACCATGTCGGGCTTCGCGCTGACGACGTAGCAGTCTGAGCCACCGGAGGGCTCTTTGACGAGCTCGACTTCGTAGTCCTCCTCCGAGGTGTATTCCTTCAGGTCGTAAAACTCCCTGAAGAGCCTCGGGATGACGTGGTCGAAAAGCACCTCGTTGAACTCGTTGATCGCCTTGAGAATGGCCGGGACGCCGTCCTTCGTGGAGACCAGGACCTTGTGGATGAAGGTCGGTGGTTTGTTCAGGTAGCGGGCCACTTCGGCGACCAGAGTCAGTTCGGTGAACTCGCGCTGCTCGCGGACGTAGGAGAGGTCTCTCTTGGCTTTCACCTTCGAGAGGTCCATGCCGTCGAACTCCTTATGGATGATCCGGTATTGGTCGGTCGGCGCTTTCTCCAGCTCAAGGTCGACGCCCAGGGCAACCGGCTTCTCGACGAGCTGGTGGAGTTTGGAGACCCGCTTCAGGGTGATCGTCACCGGTGGCGGCACCGTACGGACCTCGAATCTTTCCTTGTCCGACCCGGCCTTGTTCATCTCGTCGACGGTGAGGCGGAAGTTCGCCTCGAGCTCGTCGTTGAGGATCGAGAGGTTCTCATCAGAGAGGTAGACCGAGCCCGTCTGCTGGGCAGTCGTGATGGCGCGGAGACAGCGCATCGTGGCCTGGAGGACAAAGACCTTCGACTTCGGCTTCCGGTGGAGGGCGACGGCAAAGAGGGACCGGCAGTTCCAGCCCTCCTTGCCCTTGCCGACCAGGAGGATGAACTGCTTGCGCGAGCCGGGTGTGTCGAGGGCGTGGAACTCGCGGATGTCGTCGTTGGTGGTGACGCTGTCGTCGCCCACGTTGATCAGGATCGTGTCGGTGGGGATGCCGAGGTCGACGAGAACTGCTTCGAGCGCCGGTTTCACCGTCTGGGTCAGCTCGTCGATGCTGCCGGCGAAAATCGCCATCTTGGGGAGCATACCCTCGTAGGTCTTGCCCTCGTGATCCTTCCAGAAATCCGAGACGACGAGCTTGAGGAACTCCTTGTCCCGGGTGTTCGAGAAGCCGTCGATCTGCACGCGCTTCAGGTATTGGTTGGCAATGGCCTCTCTGAGTCCGTAGGCGTAGACGATCTCGGGGAGGAGGCGGCTCCCGACGTAGGGTGTGCCCGTGTAGTTGTAGCAGGCTACGACGTGAGTCCCGGCTTCCTTGAGGTGGGCGGCCAGTTCATCGACCGTGGTTCGTAGTGAGGTCTTGGTCTTCTTACCTACCCCCATGTCAGCGGCCAGGCTGTTGCCGAAGACGTGGTGGGCTTCGTCGATGTAGATTCCGAGCTGTTCCAAGCGGGTGAGCTTGGCGAAGCGCTGGTTTGAGAGGAGGTCAGCCTCGTCCTCGATCGAGGCGTCGAGATCGTAGAGGTCGTCGAATCCTTCGGTGATCGACCTTCTTTCGTAGGCCTCCGCATCGGCCGAGAAGAGCTGATCCGCTGCGGACTTGGGCTTGTGCTGCTTCTTGAGGATGATCTTCTGGGTGTTCGAGATGATGATGTTGTATTTCGAGCGGTCGATGACGTTCAGGGAGAGGCCCGTGTCGTCAAGGAAGTGGAACTGGAGGTGAGTGTCGAGCCAGTTCACGTATTCCGGCGGGACGACCTTGGATTTGTCGAAGACCTGGATCTCCTTGAGCGAATAGAGGACCGTCTTGTCCGGGGCGAAGACGAGGGCGTTGTGGCAGAAGCGCGGGTCGGCCGGGAATTTATTGGCGAGGAGGAACTCGTAGAAGATACAGGTCGCCATCAGGATCGTCTTCCCGAGGCCCATGGTGAGGGCGAAGATGTAATTCGGGTAGGCCTGGGCGGCCTTGCGGAGCATCTTGAAGACCTCGTCGTAGCTCTGCACGGCCTGCTCCTCGAAGAGACCAAGCTGGCCCTTCGCACCGATCGAGTAGCGCCCCCGTCCCTCGAAAATTCCCTTCTCCTCGGACCAGTCCTTGAAGATCTTGGCAAGCTGAGCGTTGTCTGCGGCCTCCTTGAGGAAAATGTAAATCTCCAAGGCCTCGAACTGGGGACGGCGAAGGAAGGCGCCGGAGCCGTTCGGTCCCGGATCGTTGTGGTCGAGGAACTTGAGGGAGAGCTTTTTGTATTTCCGCTTAATGATTCCTTTGTTCTGCTCGTAGAACTCGTGCAGATACTGGTAGAAGGGGAAATCCTGCGCCGCCGTCTCGGCCTTTTTAGCTTTTGCCATGGCGCACCTCCATTTCCAGGGATTCGGAGAGCAGGTCGGTGATTTTCACGCGGATGGTGCCGGCATCCTTCGGCACCTCGTAATCCCCACTCACCATTTCGTCCTTCTCGGGCACGTCGACCACGGTCGGTTCGAACACACCACCGTCGTAGTTCCAGTCGATCATGACCGACTCGGTCAGTTCCCGCCAGTCCTCGACCTTCTCCTTCTGGAGGGAGAGCTTCTGGAGGAGATTCATCGGGTAGAAGGCGGCGATGGTGAGTTTGCCGTCCTCGACGACGATCTCGGCCTCCGAGTCTCGCTTGAATTCGAGGTTGGCCTTGTCGCGGAGGATGTCGACTACCTCGACGTCGAGTTCGAAGCCGTGGCATTCCCGCTTCAGGTGGGCGGCGAGATCCGGCTCATGGCCCATGCAGATGAGGAGTAGTGACTCGACCGGCTTGTTTGGTGAAGATTCTTGTTTCTTCTGGAAAGCTTTGTAGTCGAAACCGGTGATGAGCGGGTTGAGATCAGCTTTGGTGGCGATTCGGTTCACCGGCATGATCTTGACCATTCGCCCGTCCTTCTCGCCGTCGTAGAGGGAATTGTTAGGAAGAGGCTGAATTTCCATTGCCTGGAGAAGCAGATCTTTAGCCTCAACCGGATTTCGAAAAAGATCGTAGTTGTTTACGTTGAACACCGAAAATCCTGTGAAGAATACATCCGGATCCGGAGTAACTTCATCGTCTCGTCCGACCTGAATACCTGACAACCGAATTTCTCCGTTCCTGATCGTGGAAGCATCCGAGATGAGGCGCTTTGCTGCCATCTGCAGTGCCCCAAGGTTGATGTCACATCCGATGAACTTCCTTCCTGTCTTCATAGCTACTGACTGCGTTGTGCCTGAACCCATGAAGCAATCGAGAACGATGTCTCCCGCCTTACTGGCCGCGCAGATAATTCGATGGAGGATTGACTCTGGTTTTTGGGTGGGGTAGCGGAGGTTTTCAGTCTTATCCGCCGGCTGAAGCATCGACAATCTCCAAACATTATCGATCGTCTTGTGCGTCGAGTTGATATAAATGACTTTGCCGTCCCCATCCTTGGCATTGACAATCATTCCCTTTTCCTTATCCCAAACGCGCTTGATCTGCTGAATCGGCTTTTCCCGCTTTTCGCGCAGAGGGGTGAAACAGAAGTTTTTTGATTTCGAATACCACAAAATTGTATCGGTGTTAGCCGCGAAGTGGTTGATATTTCCCTGCATTTTATTGTAGTAATGCCAAGTAATCTCATTCACGAAACGCTCAGGCCCGAAAAGCTCGTCCATAATACATCGAATCTGGTGCGTCTTGTGCCACGATGCGTGAACGAATATTGATCCCGAATCAGCCAAGAGTTCCCGTAAAAGAACGAGCCTTTCGTAAAGGAACTGAAGATAGCCATCATTGGTCCAGATGTCGGAATACTGTTTCTCCTCGAATGTCCCTTGGTCGCTAGATGCCGACTTGCCGCGATGGCTGATTGCCATTTTATAGTCCGCTTTTGAGTCGAATGGGGGGTCTATGTAAATTAAATTTACTTTGCCTCGAAACTCCTTCAGAAGGTGCGACATCACCTGAAGATTGTCCCCCCAGTAGATCCGGTTCATCCACCCATCGACCGGCTCTCCGTGGTTCTCTTTGAGCTGCGCAGGGTAATACTGTGTGGAGGTAAACGGCCTCTTCCCCTTCCAGTTCAACATGGGGTATCCCCTGATGGGCTCGAACTTGTAGGACTCGACAGATTCCAGTTTCGACTCGTCGTTGATTTCGAGTTCCGGTTGATCGCTCATGAATGGGATGGGTAAACGGGGTTGCAGTGGAAACGCATGTCGCAGTTTCCGCAGAGTTTTTCGGTTTTCACGGTTTTGGCCATGTCATAGTCGCGGCCCTCGATCTTCGACACGACCTGGTCGAAGGTGGCAATGGTCTTATCGATGTCCGCACCAGCACGGTCGTAGGAAATTGTTGGTAGGCCGTCCTTCTCCGAGGTGTAGTAGAGGTGCATCCGGCTGACGGTGTGCCCCTCGCGCTCCTCGACGAGGTGGGCGTAGACCTCGAGCTGGCGGCGATAGCGGTCGAGGACCACTCGGTCGTGTTCCGAATTGAGATCGGGCTTCTTCCCGGACTTGAAGTCGATGATCTCGACGGTGTCGTCCACCCCGCGAATGAGGTCGATGGTGCCGTGAAGGATGTAGTCTTCCTTCACGAGAGACACGTCGACCTCGGCCGCCCGGATCGCATCCCAGTCCCGCTCCTGACGTGCCTTGTAGCGGAGGATCTGGTCGAGAAGGGCGTTGAGTTGTCCGGGTGCAAGGTAAGTGCGCTCGGACCGGGAGAGCGAGCGGTAATTCGCCTCGAACCATTCCTCGACCCGGTCCTCGGTGACGAGGTGCGGTTCGCCCCGAAGCACGGCCTTGTGCATGTCCTCGATGGTCTGGTGAATGAGAGTGCCGGCCATGGGACCGGATTGTCGTACGGCGGCGAACTCGAGTTCCTTGAAGAACTTGTACTGTAGGGGGCAGTTTTCGTAGAGGAGGACGTGGGAGGTGAAGGAATACTGGTGCTTGATGTTCGGCTCCTTCAGCTCCTCGAGTTCGAGGAGCTGA
>CAYSZN010000018.1:0-3586 GCA_964435425.1 uncultured Akkermansia sp.
TCGGCGACGGCATCCCCCTCGTCGGGCTCCAGTTCTCGCCCGACGGAGCGCTCTGTGGCGTCGATTGGGGCGGCGGCTATCCGCTGAATGAAAATGGCGCCGTCTGGCGCATCGACGTGGCGAAGGAGAGGGCCCATCCCCTGCGCGAGGAGACGCGGAAGCTCATCGCGGCGGACTTCGCCGAAGAGGGTTTGGTCCCGCTCCAGACCCTGTTGGGTCACGCCGACCAGCGCGTGCGGATGAAGGCGCAGTTCGCGCTCGTGAAACGCGAAGCCCTGACAGAACTCCAAAGCGTCGCCGCGGAGGTCTCCGCTCCGTCGCTCGCCCGCCTCCACTCCATCTGGGGCATCGGGCAACTCCTGCGGAAGGGGAAGGCGGAGGACGCCCTCCTCGTCCCGCTCTTCGGCGACCCCGATCCCGAGGTCCGCGCCCAAGCGATCAAGACGGTGACGGACCGCTATGGGCGTTTGCTAGGCTTGGACATCGCGCCGGCACCGACCGGCGAGAGCCACGCCATGACCGCGGCCCTGCTGCCCAAGCTCGAGGACCCCTCGCAGCGCGTCCGCCTTCAGGCCCTCCTCGGGCTCGGACGCCTCCGCGACACCGCCGCGAGCGGGGCCATCGTGAAGCTCCTCGCCCGCAAGGAGCACCACGCCGGACTGACCTACCTGCGCCATGTCGGCATCATCGCCCTTGCCGGGGCCGCGCCGACCGACGAGCTCGCCGCGCTCGCGAAACACGAATCCGCCTTCGTCCGCATCTGCGCCGCCCTCGCCCTCGGTCGGCGCGGGGACGCCGCCGTCGCCGCCTTCCTCGACGACGCGGACCCCGTTCTCGCCGCCGACGCCGCCCGCGCCATCCACGACGACTGGATGATCCCCGAAGCCCTGCCCGCCCTCGCCGCCCGGCTCGGGAAACACCGCGACCACGAGCCCTTCACCCGTCGCGCCCTCAACGCGAACCACCGCCTCGGCACGCCCGAGACCGCTGCGCGCGTCGTCGCCTTCGTCGCCGCCGGGGAAGCCTCCGAACCTCTCCTCGAAGCCGGGTTGGAGGCCCTGCAACACTGGACCGAACCCGGCAAGCTCGATCTCGTCACTGGGCAATACCGGCCTCTCGATCCGCGCGACCCCGCCCTGCTCGCGGAGGCGCTGAAGCCGCATCTCGACGCCCTCCTCACCGCGAAACTCGCCACGGTCCGCTCCACCGCGATGGAGCTGGCCACGGAGTTGAAGATCCCCATCGCCAACGAAACCCTCCTCGCCGTGTTCGAGAATCGCGAAGCCGGAGGGGCGCTGCGAGCCACCGCCTTGCGCTCCCTCGCGGCGCAGGAGGCGGACGGGCTCGACGAACTCGTCGCCGACGCCCTCGACGACCGGCACGACGCCGTCAAGATCACCGCGCTCGAACGGCTCGCGAAATCCCATCCTGACAAAGCCGCCAAGGAGATTGCCCGCCGCCTCGATGGGAAGGGTTCCGTCGCGGTGAAGCAGCACGCCATCCGCACCCTGCCTGCGGCCGGGGCGGCCGAGCCGATGATGGCGCTGTTCGCCGAACTCGAAGCGGGCCGGATCGACCCGGCCTTGCAGCTCGACGTCTTCGAGGCCGCGCAGGATCCCGCCTTCTCCGACCATTCCAAGCTTGCCGCCGCCGTCGCCTCGCTGGAGGCCGTGTGGCTGGCCGAATCCGCGACCGATCCCCTCGCGCCCTTCCGCTTCACCCTCGAGGGCGGCGACGCGAAGCGGGGCCGGGCCGTCCTCCTCAACCATCCCGCCGGGCAATGCACCGCCTGTCACAAGATCGCCGACGGGGCCGGCAGCAACGTGGGTCCGAACCTGAAGGACATCGGGGCGAAGAAGGACCGCCTCTACCTGCTCCAGAGCCTCGTCGATCCGCAGGCCGTCGTCGCCTCCGGCTACGGCAACATCGCCCTGACCTTGCAGGACGGCAGCTCCGTCGCCGGCCAGTTCCGCAGCGAGAAGGATGGCAAGGTGCTGCTGCGCGATGCCGAGGGCAAGGAGACCGCCGTCCCGGTCGCGTCGGTCAAAGAGCGCACTCCCGTGGTCTCGACGATGCCACGGATAGGCTTCATTTTGCAGAAGGGCGAGATCCGCGATCTCGTGGCGTATTTGGCGAGTTTGAAAGGGAAGTGAGCGCCGGCCTGGCGAGAGCTATTCGTCGGCGGGCACGATCGCGGGTCTCACGCCGAGATCCGAGTTGCTGTCGTCGGACGGGCCTTTGTGGCGGCTCGCCGAACGGCAGGCCGCGACCTCGTGATTCCAGGAGCCCCCGCGGCGGACTCGGATCGTTCCGGACTCGGGCCCGGTCGGGTCGGTGCCGCCGAGCAGGGTCTGCGCGTGCCAGTCGGCGCACCATTCGCGGACGTTGCCGTGCATGTCGTGCAGGCCCCACGCGTTGGGCTCGTAGCTGCCTACCTTCGCTGTGCCCGCCGCGTCTCCCGGGGTCTTGATCTTCGCCTGCCTCCCGTCGAGCGACTTTCCAGTGTGGTAGGCGGTCCCCGTGCCGGCCCGGCAGGCGTACTCCCACTGGGCCTCGGTGGGCAAGGCCCACTTCCATCCGGCGGGGAGCGGACTTGTCTCGTTCAGCTTCGCGACATAGGTGCTCGCCTCGTTCCAACTGATCCGTTCGACGGGAAGGCCTTCACCTTTGTAGTAGCTGGAGTTGGTCCCCATCGAGCGCTCCCAGTCCTTTTGGGTGGCCTCCGTCTTGGCGAGCCAGAATCCGTGGCTTAGCTTGGTTCGCACCTGGCCTTCGTCTCCGAGGCGTCCCGCCTCGTCCGCCGGACTTCCCATGGTGAAGGTACCCGGAGGACACCACACCATTTCGATCCCGCCGAACTCCCGCACCTCTCCCGCCGCCCGCCCCTCGAGGGAGCCGACGGCCGGTTGCGCCGACCCGGCGGCATCCTCGGTGGCGCCCATCTCGGAAAGCTCCGCCGCGAGCTCGAGCCGATACACCCTCACCGCCTTCGCCTCGTCCAGCTTTCCCGCCTTGGTGTAGTCCGACTCCATCTTCTCGAGATGCTGGTTGAAGGGACGGGCCAGCTCCCTGAGGCCGCCGGACTGCTTTGCCAGCAGCTTCGCATGCTCCGCCCGGTAGACGGATCGGAGATCCTTGAGGGCTTGCGGACTGCCCTCCTCGTCCGCTTCCGGCATTGCCTCCTTGGACTCGACCCGCGCCTTTTCCGCCTCGAAGAGGAGGACCCCGTCGAGGCGACCGGCCGTCTGCTCGGCGGCGATGGCCCTCGCGATGCCACCCAGGTAGCCCGAGTCCAGCTTCGCGACATCCTCCGCGAAGACGCCCGTGACCCGTTCCTTGAGAAGCTGCCGGAACCGCAGGTCGAGGTCGCCGATCTCGGCGGGGAGGACGGCGGGATCCGCCGAGTCCTGCGAATTGAGATCGCCATGGCAGACCGCAAAGGTCGCGATCCATGCGAGGAGGACAATTGCGGACGGATGCTTGCAGATGGTGGAAGTCCTCATTTCGATAGGGTCGGCTCCTATGTGTCGCACAGATCTTGTCTTTGTCGAAACGACTTGGCAAGCCGGGATTGCTTCGCCGGGGT
>CAYSZN010000018.1:3686-17259 GCA_964435425.1 uncultured Akkermansia sp.
TATCCTAGGTTCCCGAGACCGGAATGCGGGTACCGGTATGTTTCCAAGCGACAAACCTCCGGGTTCGAGGGGAATCTGTGGGTGCTCTTTGTCGATTGCCCGAGCGGTGGAATCAACTTCGGCTGCTTCTACTACTTCCTCCTACAGACCTACCCCAAACATGGCTACGGAGGAGGATTCCAGCGGATGCACGACTGGGCCTACCTCCACGAATGATGTCTGTGCCGGATGCATGCCTGCCGTCGGAGAAGGCAGGATTCTTTGCTGTTCCTCGCGCCACGAGAGGCTACAATGCGGCCATGGAGACACCCACCCCCTTTTCCCGTCGGTCCTTCGTCACGAAATCCACCGCGGCCGTGGCAGCCGCTGCCGCCGCCATGCACGAGCGCTTCGCTCTCGCCGAGGAAGCGGCCGCCAAGGCCGGCGTCGCCGGCAAGATCAACCACTCCGCCTGCAAGTGGTGCTACAAGGACATCTCCCTCGACGACCTCTGCACGGCTGGGAAGGAGTTCGGCCTCGGCGCGATCGACCTGCTCGGACCTGACGACTTCCCCACGCTGAAGAAGCACGGGATGCATTGCCCGATGGTCTCCAATCCCTCGGCGGAGGTCGAGATCGGCGGGGAGAAGCGCAAGATCGGCTCCATCCCCCACGCCTTCAACCGTCCCGAGCACCACGACACTCTCGTCGAGATCTACGAGCCGCTCATCGCCGCGAGCGCGGCGGCGGGCTTCAAGAACGTGATCTGCTTCTCCGGCAACCGCGACGGGATGGACGACGAGGAGGGGCTCGAGAACTGCGCGGTTGGCCTGAAGCGCCTGATGCCCGCCTGCGAGAAGCACGGCGTCACCCTGACGATGGAGCTGCTCAACTCCAAGGTGAACCACAAGGACTACATGTGCGACCTCTCCTCATGGGGCGCGGCGCTCTGCGACGAGATCGGATCGGAGCATTTCAAGCTGCTTTACGACATCTACCACATGCAGATCATGGAGGGCGACGTGATCGCCACGATCCGGGAGCGGCACCGCTATTTCAGCCACTACCACACCGGTGGGGTGCCCGGACGCGCCGAGATCGACGAGACGCAGGAGCTCTACTATCCCGCCATCATGAAGGCCATCGTCGAGACCGGCTTCACCGGCTGGGTCGCGCAGGAGTTCATCCCCAAGCGGGAGGACAAGATCGCCTCGCTGCGGCAAGCCGTGGGGATTTGCACGGTGTGAGCGCCTGGAACGCCGATCTGCGGTGTCGATGAAAGGGCGAGGTTCAGGCGGGGGCTGGTGGTGGCTGTCCCCGCCCGCTCTCTTGGCTTGGACTCGGATCGTCGGAACCGGAGCCGTGTGTCTGGGCCTACTTCAGGTCGGCGTCCAGCTTTTGATTTTGTCGAATCCCGAACGGTTCGGATTTGATCCCGCAGCCCCCCATCTGGTCGGGAACTTGATTTTCCTGACGTTCGCTCTTTCCCTGATCGCCGGGGGAACGCTTGCCTTGTTCCTCCGGAAGAGCGGGGTGCTCACCATCGCGCTGGCGCTTACCATTCCAGCACTTTCCTTGGCGTTTGGCTCCCTCGCCGAGGTTCCCTTTCCATGGACCCTTTTCAACCTAGGGTTTGCCGTCACCATGCTCGCGCCTTGGTGGATTTTCGTCCAAGGGTGGCGCGTCCTGCGATGGTAGAAATGCGCCGCCCTCACGGCAGCTTCCACTCCGCGCGGTATCTGGCGTATTCCGCCTCGGGCAGCAGCACGTAGAGCGGGCGGCGTTCGGGGACGATGGTGGCGATGAGGCGCTTCAGGTTCTCCTCGGCCATGGTCGTGCAGCCGAAGGTCGTGGCGTTGCCTCCGTTCCGCCAGATGTGGAAGAAGATCGATGAGCCCGCGCCGGGCTGGATGCGTGGGTAGGCGTTGTGAGCGATGAAGAGCTTCAGGGAATGGGCGTGGTCGCCCTGCTTCATCTGGGCCTTCTTCTCCTCCGGCGTGCGGGGTTCGTGGTCGATGCGGAGATACTGGTTGTAGAGGGGCGAGTTCACATCCTCGAACCAGAGGTCGCGCGAGGTCACCTGTACGTAGCTGAGCGAAGGGGCCTTCTGGATGGATGGGGCGTAGCCCCACGCGCCGCCGAGGTCGAAGACGCCGGCCGGAGCGCGGCGGTCGCCCTCGGTCTTCATCTTGGCCCCTGTCGGCACGGGATGGAGGCCGCGTCCCCAGACGAGGCCGTTCTTTCCAAGGCGGCCGGTCCAGTGGAATCCGGTCGACGTCCAGGGACCGCCGGGCTGGCGCTCGTAGAAGCTGAGCTTCACATGCGAGGAATCCCAGTTCGCGGCCGTGCCGACGATGAGCTGGGTCGATTGCGCCGGAAGTTCGAAGGCAGAAACGGCGGCCACGCCGACGAGAGGAGCAAGGAGGATGGCGAGGAAACGCTGCATGGGGGAAGATACTTAAGAAAACCTAGATTTTCCACAAATGAATGTGGGCGGCGGGATCAAGGAGGGAGACTTGCCAAGTCTCTACCATTTGCCTGGCTCCGTCCCGAGGCTCCGCCGAGACTTGGCAAGTCTCGTTCCTTGGGAAGACACACGCTGCAAGGTCAAGGAGGGGGACTTTCCAAGTCCCCTCGTAGCCAAACGGGACTTGGAAAGTTCCGCTCCTTGGTGTGGTGTCGCGATGTCTCCGAGAATCGCTGAATCGGAAGCGTTCGTGCCTTGTTGCGGGCTCGTGGTATGCTGAGGCAGATGAAGCGCTTCTCCAAACGCATTCTCGAAGCATTGGTGCTGGTGCTGATCCTCGTCCTGATCGGGTCTGCCGGAGACGGACTCTTTTTCAAGGCAGCCCGCCTGAACCGCCCGGCGAAGCTGGCCTTGGCCGAGATGCACAGGAAAATTCAGATCGGCGACTCCGAAGCCGAAGTGGAGGAAACCGTCGCCCGCCATCTCCATGAGCGGCATCGAATGCGAAATGGCGTGCTCCCCGGCTCGCGGGAGGTCGCCATGCCGTTTGAACTCGGTGCGGGGGATTGGGTGCTCCACATCGCCTTTGATTCGACCAGCAAAGTCTCGGCGGTGTCCATGCGGACGAGCGATGGGATCGACAGTCCTCCCAAAGGCGGGCCTCCAGACAAGGGAGTGTTTCCGCGCTGAAGGTGACGATGGATGTTCGCCTGCCGTCGCTATTCATCGGCGTCGATGCGATCGGCGCTCTCGCGCACCGCGCGCTCGAAGTCCTCCCCCTCCTCTCCGGCCATGCAGCCGGCCGTGGCACGGATCGCGGCGCGGCGGCGGGCGATGCTCTCGGTCGAGGGATGCAGCGTGTGGATGTAGCGGGAGACTTCCACCAGCTTGGGGGCGGGCAGCTCGCGCAAGTCGCGCACGATGGATTCGAGAAGCGTCATGACGGGACACCATATCGCGGCCATCGGCGTTGGGCAAGTTGCCGCACACGGAACGCCAACACGTTCCGCCTCCCTGCCAGAGCCGTAGCGGAAGAGGCGACTCTTCCGCCGGACCGTGCGGTTACTCCAGCGACTTCACCACGCTCACGAGGTTCGCGGCGGTCATGCCGAGCTCGGCCATCACGGTGTCGCCGGGGGCGCTGATGCCGAAGCGGTCGATGCCGACGACGGTGCCGGCGTCGCCGACATATTTCCACCACAGGCCGCTCACGCCGGCCTCGATGGCGACGCGGCGCTTGCAGGAGGCGGGCAGCACCTCCTCGCGGTAGGCGGCGGGCTGGCGCTCGAAGCGCTCGAAGCAGGGCAGGGAGACGACGCGGACGCCTTCGCCGAGTTCCTCGGCGGCCTTCATGGCATGTTGAAGTTCGCTGCCGGTGGCGAGGAGGATGGTCTCGAGCGGACCGCTTTCCTCTCTCGCGATGTAGCCGCCCTTGAGAACGCCTTCGCGGCGTGCCCTCGCCGGGATGGAGGAAAGGGTGGCGATGTTCTGGCGGGTGAGGAAGAGGGCGGTGGGGCCGTCCTTCCGCTCCAGGATGGCGGCGAAGGCTCCGGCGGTCTCTTCGGGATCGCCGGGGCGGATGACGTCGAGATTGGGAATGACGCGGAGGCCGCTGACGGTCTCGACGGGCTGGTGGGTGGGGCCGTCCTCGCCGACGCCGACGGAGTCGTGGGTGAGGATGTAGCCGACGGGGAGATGGGCGAGGCCGGCGAGGCGGATGGAGGGGCGCAGGTAGTCGGCGAAGACGGCGAAGGTGGCCCCGGTCGCACGGAAGAGCCCGTCGTAGGCGATGCCGTTGAGGATGGCGCCCATGGCGTGCTCGCGGATGCCGTACCAGACGTTCCGTCCGGCGGGCTCGGCGCGGCTGAAGTCGCCGCCGCCCTTGATGTAGTTCTTCGTCGAACCGAAGAGGTCGGCGCTGCCCGTCACGAGCGAGGGCACGGCCTTGGCCACGGCCTGGATGAGGTCTCCGCCGGAGGCGCGGGTCGCACCCTTGTAGTCGTCGCCGAATTCGGGGATGAGGTCGAGGAGGTTCTCCGGCACGCGTCCGGCAACGGCATCGTCGAGTTGCTGGGCGAGTCCGGGGTTGGCGGCGCGCCACGCGGCGTAGGTCTGCTCCCATTCGCCATGGGCGGCGGCGAGCTTGGCGGCATGCTCGGCGAAGTAGCTGCGGGTCGCCTCGGAGACGAAGAAGTGCTCCTCGGGCAGTCCGAGGCCCTTGCGCGCCTCGTCGGCGAATTTCGCGCCGCCTTCGCCGTGTCCGGCGGCGGTGCCCTGGACCTGGGCGATGCCCTTGCCGATGAGGGTCTTCGCCTCGATCAGCTTTGGCTTGCCGTTGCGGTTCGCCTTGGCCTCGGCGATGGCGGTGTGGAGGGCCTCGAGGTCGTGCCCGTCGATGCGCACCGTGTCCCAGCCGAAGGATTCGAAGCGCTTGCAGGCGTCGTAGCTCTGCGTGACCTCGGCCATGGCGTCGAGGGTGACGTCGTTGGAGTCGTAGATGAGGACGAGGTTGTCGAGGCCGAAGTGCCCGGCGAAGGCGATGGCCTCGGCGGCGACGCCCTCCTGGAGGCAGCCGTCCCCGGCAAGGGCGATGACGCTGTGGTCGAAGATGGTGTGCTCGGGGGTGTTGTATTTCGCCGCGGCCAGCTTCCCGGAGAGGGCGTAGCCGACCGCGTTGCCGACGCCTTGGCCGAGCGGGCCGGTCGTGGCCTCGACGCCGACGGTCTCGCCGAACTCGGGGTGGCCGGGGGTCTTGCTGTGGAGTTGGCGGAAGTTCTTCACCTCGTCGAGCGGCAGGTCGTAGCCCGCGAGGTGGAGCCATCCGTAGAGGAACATGCTGCCGTGTCCGGCGGAGAGGACGAAGCGGTCGCGGTTGAGCCATTTCGGCTCGGCGGGATGGTAGCGGAGGTCGTTGCCGAAGAGGACCGCCCCGATCTCCGCCGCCCCGAGGGGCAGGCCGAGGTGGCCGGAGCTGCACGCGTGGACGGCATCGATGGCGAGGCCTCGAGCTTCGTTGGCGGCACGGGAAAGGGCTTCGGCGTTGAGTTGGCTCATGTCGGGAAAGTAATACGGTTCAGAGTTTGCGGCGCAACCCTTGGCGCATTTGCCGGGCATCGCAAGCAAGGATTGGGCCGCATCGCCCGAGCGCGGAGTTGCTCTGGTGGCGGCGGATTCCGGAGGATTTCGGAGCAAGGTGCCCCCGCGTGGGGCGGAATCAGCCCCCGATCTGGTCGAACATCGCCGAGGCGGCGAGCAGGCCATCGCGGAGGATCATGAAATCGCCGCAGTTGCAGAGCAGTTGGGCACCTTGGCGGCGGCGCTTCTCCATGTCTTCGGGCGTTCCGGAGGGACAGCCCCAGGCCACGCCGCTTGCCTTGCAGGCCGCCGCGCCGCGCTCGTAGGCGGCTTCGAGGCGTTCGCCGCTCTCGTCGCCCGCGAGGCGGTAGCGCAGGCCGAGGTCGCCGGGGCCGACGAAGAGCATGTCCACGCCCGGGACGGCGGCGATCTCCTCCACGTTCTCGACGGCCTCGGGGGTCTCGATCTGGACGACGAGGAAGGTCTCGCGGTTGGCCCATTCGGCGAAGGCGAGGTTGTCGGGATTGGCGCGGTAGTCGGAGTCGAAGCCAGCGTTGTCGAGGCCCCTGTCGCCGATGGGGGGAAACTTCACCGCCTGGACGAGCTGGCGCGCCTTCTCCGCCGTGGAGACGTGCGGGATCATCAGGCCCGTCGCCCCGTCCTCGAGATAGCGGTAGAGCGCGGTCTTCTCCAGAGTGGGGGGGCGGAGGATGCAGTCGATGTCGTAGAGGCGGAAATGGGCCATCAGCACCTGGAGCTCGCGCGGCTCGAAGGCGCGGTGCTCGAGGTCGAGCCAGATGCAGTCGAAGCCCGCGCGGGCGGCATGGGCGATGTAGACGGGGATCGGGTTGCCGAGGTTGGCGCAACGGGCGAGTCCTCCTTCGCGGAGGCATTTGAGGGTCTTGCTGGATCTCATGGAGCGGTTCTGGAAAGCTGGACAAGGGTCTGGGCCGCGCGGACGCGGGCGTCGTGGAAGGGATCGTCGAGCATCGCTTCGAGCCGCGCCTGCGTCGAGACCGCCTTTGCGTCGCCGGCGAAGGTCGCGGCGTAGGTGCGGATCAGATCGTCCCCGTCCTCGAGGTTGCGGGCGAGCCGCGCCAGTCCCTCGGGGTCGCCGAGGCAGGCGAGGGCATGCTCGACATAGGCACGGATGAGGGGCGTCGGCGCATCGGCGATGCGCTTGCGGAGCGGCTCGATGTCGCTCCGGTCTCCGAGGATGCCGAGAAGCCACGCGGCAATCTGGAGACCGTCGGGATCGTCGCCGTCGCGGCTTCCGCGGATGAAGGCGAGGGCTTCCGTATCGCCCTTTCGCGCCAGGGCGCCCGCGGCCATGAGGCGCAGCTTGATGTCCCCGCCCTGCTGGAATCGCTGGCGCATCGTGGCCTCGTCGCCCAGCTCGTCGACCTTGTAGAGGCTTTCGGCGGCGTGGGTGTGGCCGTAGGAGTCCTCTCGCCTCAGCACTTCGGCGAGGACGGCGACATGCTCCTTCCTCCCGGCGCGGACGAGCTCGCGGGCGAGGCCGCAGAGACGCTGGCCGTCCTTCTCCGTGGCCAGCCGGGGCTCCAGTACGGGCACGATCTCCTCGCCGTAGCCACCGAGGACGAGGCCTTCGGCGGCGTGCATCGCGACCCAGAACTGCTCCGGATCCTCGAGGCGCAGCGCCCCGCGCAGGATGGCGAGCGCCTTCTCTCGGATTTCGGGGGAAAGGGTCATGGGGGGAGCGGCGGAAAGGGAGGCGGCGGCCGCGCAGTACAGCGCGAGAAGGAGTGTGGAGAGCATTCTCATCATCCGGGAACCGTGGCAAGTTCCGTTGGCGGTGTCGAGAACGCATTTGCGTTGTGCCGGGCTTCCGCCGATCCATTCCGGCCTTCGCCGCGCATGAATCCCTACCTGTCCTTTGTCGGCCTGCTTTGCCTGAGCAACCTTTTCATGACCTTCGCCTGGTATGCCCACCTCAAGGAGATGGGGCACAGGCCCTGGATCGTCGCGGCGCTCTTCAGCTGGGGCATCGCCTTCTTCGAATACCTCCTCCAGGTCCCGGCGAACCGCATCGGCCACAGCGTGATGAACGTGGGGCAGCTCAAGATGCTGCAGGAGGTGATCACGCTGACGCTTTTCGTACCCTTCGCGGTTTTCTACCTGAAGGAGCCCCTCAAGCTCGACTATCTCTGGGCGGGATTGTGCTTGCTCGGCGCGGTGTTCTTCGTGTTTCGCGGGGATCTCGTCGCCGCGTTGGCGAAGTGAGGAGGAAGCCTCTTCGTTCACCGAAAAGGGGTGATGTTTCTGCAAAACGGCGCAAACTCCTATTGGAACCGATTCAATTCTCGCCAAAGTTTTTCCCCATGCGAATCAGCGTCGAAATTGATGAAGCCACCTTGTCCGACGTAATGGACCTGACGGGAGAGACCCGGAAGAGCCGCGCCTTGGCCAAGGCCGTCGTGGAATTCATCCGCCGCCGCCGGGCCAAGGAATTCGGTCGCCTGATCCGCCAGAGCGTTTTCGACTATCCAGATCCCGGGGAGGCCGAACCCGGATACGGCGGAGCCTTCGAATCCGAAGCATGACGGCGGGGCGGACTTGCGGGCTGGACGCGAGGGTCGTTTTGGTGCAAAAGACCGTCCATGCACCGCAAAATCCCGCTTCTCTTTTCCGTGCTCCTTTGCTCCGCCTCTCTCCCTGCGGCGGAGCCGGAAATCCTCTTCAACGGCAAGGACCTGACCGGCTGGTCGGGCCTGCCGCAATTCTGGTCGGTAGGCAAGAACGGGGCCATCGTCGGCGAGACCACGGAGGCGAATCCGACGAAGGGCAACACCTTCCTCATCTGGCAGGGCGGCGAGCTTGGCGATTTCGAGATCACCTGCCGGGTGAGCTTCCAGGGGAACAACTCGGGCCTGCAATACCGCAGCCAGATCGTCGATGCGGAGAAGTTCGTCCTCGCCGGCTACCAAGCCGACCTGCACCCGAGCCAGAACTATTTCGGGATGCTCTACGGGGAGAAGCTGGGCAAGCGCGGCATCATCGCCCAGCGCGGCCAGCGCGTCGAAATCGGCCCTGACGGAACACCCAAAGTCGTTGGCGAAGTCGGCGACAAGACCGAACTGAAGGACCGGGAATGGAACACCCTGCGCGTCGTCGCCGTGGGCGACCGCCTCATCCATCAGGTCAACGGCGTGACGACCGTGGATATCACCGACCGGCATCCCGAGGCCCCGAAGAGCGGCGTGATCGGCCTGCAGCTTCACGCCGGTCCGCCGATGCGGGTGGAGTTCGCGGACATCCGGCTACGCCGTCTCTCCGGCGACGAGGCGCAACAGGTCCTGCGCGAGACCGCCGCCAGCGAGGCAAAGGCGGCGATTCCGATGGCGGCGGACTCCGCGGAGCGCAAGGGCTGGGTCTCGGAGGAGCCGCTCGCGACCTGGATCTGGCGGGCTGACGTGCTGAACGACGACTGGATCTACCTTCGCAAGACCTTCGAGATCGCCGGAGAGGTGAAGTCGGCCCGGCTCTACGCGACCTGCGACAACGAGCTGGAGCTCTCGATCAACGGCGAGAGCGCCGGACGCGCTCCCGATTGGGGCGTGCCGATTTTGAAAATCGACGCGGCGAAGCTGCTCAAGCCCGGCAAGAACATCATCGCCGCCAAGGCCCGCAACCGGGGCGGGATCGCCGCCTTCAACCTGAAGCTCGAATACGAAAGCGCCGACGGCACGAAGCATCACGTTCTCAGCGCCCCCGATTGGAAGCTCTCCCTCGCGGAGGCGGAGGGATGGAAGGCGGCGGAATTCGACGATTCGGCCTGGACGGGCCAACTGAAGGCGCTCGGTCCATTCGGCGTCAAACCCTGGGGCCTTGCCGGGATCGACGGTAGCGGCGGCGCGACGACAGGAGCACCCCTCGCCCCCTCCGACATCACCGTACCCGAGGGCTTCCGCGTCGAGCTGATCCATACCGTGCCGAAGGAAGAGCAAGGTTCGTGGGTCAGTCTGGCGAAAGATCCGCAGGGGCGTCTCCTCGCCAGCGACCAGGGCGACAAGGGGCTCTATCGCATCGTGGTGTCGCCGGACGGAGCCGCCACGGTGGAGAAGCAGCCCGTGCCCGTCTCCGGTGCGCAGGGGCTGGTCTGGTCCCATGACGCGCTTTGGTTCCACAAGAGCGGAGGCAACCTCTTCCGCATCACCGACGCCGACGGCGACGGCAGGCTCGATGCCGCCGAGGAGATCGAGAGCGTCCGGGGCGGAGGCGAGCACGGCAACCACGGCCTCGTCCCGACCGAGGACGGCTCGCAGCTCTACCTCGCGGCGGGGAATTTCACCGATCCTCCAGCGCCCGAGCTGCTCTCCGGCTCGCGCGTCACGACTTGGGCCGAGGACCTGCTCCTCCCGCGCATGTGGGACGCCCGCGGCCACGCGCGGGGACGGCTCGCGCCGGGCGGCTGGACCTCGCGCTTCGACCCGCAGACCCGCAAGCACGAGCTCCACACCATCGGCTTCCGCAACCACTACGACTTCGCCATGAACCAGCACGGCGACCTCTTCACCTTCGACTCCGACATGGAGTGGGACATGGGCACGCCCTGGTATGTCCCCACCCGCATCTGCCACGTCGTCAGCGGCGGCGACTTCGGCTGGCGCAGCGGCTCGGGGCGCTGGCCCGCCTACTACGAGGACAGCCTGCCGCCCGTCGTCGATATCGGTCCCGGATCGCCGACCGGCATGGTCGCGGTGACCGGGGCGAAGGCGAAATTCCCGCCCCGATATCGAGACGCGATCTTCGCCCTCGACTGGACCTTCGGCACGATCTACGCGATCCATCTCGAACCGCAGGGCTCCAGCTATGTCGGCAAGGCCGAGCCCTTCCTCTACGGTACGCCCCTGCCCGTGACCGACGCCGTCATCGGTGACGACGGGCGTCTCTACTTCACCATCGGCGGGCGAAACACCCAGTCGGCCCTCTACCGGGTCAGCTACTGGAAGATGCACCCCGCCGATAATCGCCCCGCGGAAGCGCCGGAGACCGTTGCCGCCCGCGCCCTGCGTCGCGAGTTGGAGGCCTTCCACGGCAAGGAGCATCCCGAGGCCGTGGCCAAGGCCCTGCCCCATCTCGGCAGCGTCGACCGCTTCCTCCGCAACGCCGCCCGTGTCGCGCTGGAGTCGCAACCCGTGACCTCGTGGGCCGATCAGGCTTTGGACGCCGCCGATCCGCAAAGCCGCATCACCGGGGCCGTCGCTCTTGCGAGGAAGGGTGATCCGGTGACCCACCGAGCCAAATTGACCGCCGCCCTCCTCGACATGGACCCCGCCACCCTCGACGAGGGACAGCTCCTCGGCTGGCTGCGGGCGTGGCAGTTGAATTTCATCCGCCTCGGCAAACCCGAAGGAGAGGAGCGAGGGAACATCGCGACCAAGCTCGACGCTCTCCTGCCCTCGCCTTCGGCCAATGCCAACGTCGAGCTGGTGAACCTGCTCGTTTCGCTGGAGGTCCCCGGCGTAATCGACAAGGCTCTGGCGCTGATCGAAGGCGGCGGCCCTGCCGAAGTCCCCGACTGGGCCGAGCTGATCACCCGCAACCCGGGCTACGGGCGCAGCATCCAGGCCATGCTCGACGACTATCCGCCGGTCCGGGGCATCGCCTTCGCCTTCGCCCTCCGCAATCTGAAGACCGGCTGGACTCTCGAGCAGCGCCGCCGCTACTTCACCTTCCTCAATGCCGCGGCGAAGCATCCCGGTGGCGCGAGCTATGCCGGATTCCTCACCAACACCCGCGACGAGGCCCTCGCCCTCGCGCCGAACGACCACGTTCTCGCCCTCAAGGAGCTCACCGGCGTCAGCTACCAGGCCGTGCCCGACTTCCCCATCCACCCGCCGAAAGGACCGGGGCAGGAGTGGACCGTCGCGACCGCCCTGCGCCACGCCAGCCCCGGCGAGCTGAAGAAGGCGAGCTACGAGAACGGCCGCAGCCTCTTCCACGCCACTGGCTGCGCCGCCTGCCACCGCATGGCCGGCTTCGGAGGCGACATCGGCCCCGACGTCACCAGCATCCGCAACAAGTTCGACGCCGCCTACGTGCTGGAGTCCATCATCGATCCGAGCAAGGTCATCAGCGACCAATACGGTTCCTCGATGGTGACGACCAAGGACGGCGCCACCCGCACCGGGCTCGTCGTCGAGCGCGGCGACGAGCTCGACATCTATCCCCCCGACGCCAAGGCCGCGCCGGCGAAGGTGAACCGCTCCGACGTGGCGAAGATCGAGCCCGTCCCCGTCTCGCAGATGCCCCCCGGCCTGCTCAACCTGCTGAATGGCGACGAGATCCGCGACCTGATGGCCTACCTGATGTCGGCCGGCGATCCCGAGGACAAGGTCTATGGGAAGTGAAGGGGGAGGAGCTAGCTAGGAGCCAGGAACTGGAATTCGGGATGCCTTGCTCGTGGGCTCTCCATGTTTCCGCATCGATTCCTCCCGTTGCACGGGAGGATGGTCGGAATGCCGGGATTGACCCTCCGACCTTTTTCCCGTGTGCTGGAAGATCGGCATCTTCCAGCACAATTCGCTGTGCCGAAGTTTCGATGGAGTGTCTTCTTGCGTTCGAACATGCATTGACGCCGTGCGATTCAATCGTTCGGACAGGCGCTAAGCCATTGACAGCCGGACGGATCGGGCGTTTAGTTCCGCTTGGCCTGTTTCAGGCCGGATTCCGAGCGATGGCGAGGTCGCCAAGTGGTAAGGCCGGGCTCTGCAAAAGCCCTATCGCGGGTTCGATTCCCGCCCTCGCCTCCATCGCAGATTCAAGGTCTTGAACGTGAGGCGGTTTCATCAAGCTCAGAGGGTTACAGATCCGAGATGTCACACAAACCTGTCACACAGGACACCTCGGAAGACATGGCGAAAGTGCCCACATTGGGGGTGAATGGATGTTTCAAACGTCCATTTTAGGGGTTTCAACTACGGAGAAGGCATCAAAATCCGTGGTCTGACAGAGCTGATCGACTTGCGGGCCTTCCCGGCCTCGACCTTTTCCGCCCCACCGAGGTTTCTTCGACCGGCTTTGAGACTGACGGGTTCCATGTCGCTTGACAAGAAGGCCAGCGAAACACCAAGTCACCCGCACGGAAACGCAATCTCCTCTTTTCACCCCACCCTCTTTCTGCTACGCTGATCCGTGCCAGTGCACCCCCCTTCATGACCAAATAGAATTTTCTCCATAAACAATTCGCGTAGCTTCGGCTGCTGTCCGTCTCGAAACCGGTAATTTCGATCAACACAGGACGGCGCTCGACACACGCCCCGGATTGGGGCGTGTCGAAAGCGCTCCTGTGTGGGCTCTTACCGGTGCCTGAGACGGGGCGTGTGTAGGCACGCCCCTCTTTTGTTTTCAGGCACCTAAAAAGGCTCACTCAGGACAAGCCATCCCGACAGGGCTGAACGTCGCGCGTGCGTTCACGCCCATGTCCCAATCGAACCGCCCCCGTTCGGCTGCCGGAGGATCGCGATCTTCCGCCGCCAAATCCGCCATCCCCGCCGGCCCGGCCGTCGGGGAATTTGTCCAACCGCCCGACCTGAACCCAGACGCGGAGGAGCCACGCGACGCGCTGCCGGCGCAGGATGCCTTTTGGAAACCTCCAGTGCGCTTCGGCTCGGTGCCCGTGGAGAAGGAACCGTTGGGCTGGGACCGGAAGCGCGGCTTCCGCAAGCTTTTCCCTCACGTGATGCTGCCCTTTCAGGTGGTCGAGCGCGTGAGCTTCGGTCATCCGGCGCTGGAGCCGAACCGGCTGTTCTGGGGCGACAACCTGCATGTCATGCGCCAGCTTCCGAGCGAGAGCGTCGACCTCATCTACATCGACCCGCCATTCTTCTCCGGGCGCAACTACAACGTCATCTTCGGCGATCAGAACGAACTGCGCTCCTTCTCCGACATCTGGCAGGGCGGGATGCCCGGCTATCTCGTCTGGCTCAACGCCCGTCTCTACGAGATGAAGCGACTGCTGAAGAAAACGGGAAGCATCTTTGTTCACTGCGACTGGCACGCGAGCCATTACATTAAGGTGGAGATGGA
>CAYSZN010000019.1:0-16966 GCA_964435425.1 uncultured Akkermansia sp.
AAACTGGATCCGGATAGCCGGAGGATTGTTCCGGCATGGGGACGGATCCGCATTGACCGATCGATTTCGATTTATGAATGACGTTTAACTTATTGATCATAAATTCGTTGTAATTTCAATGAAAGCGGATTTGATGGGTATTTCATACGTATGAATACGTAACCTCGGAGGAATTGATACGTATTAATGCTTATTTGTTTTGGGGGTGGCCGACATGATCGGAATGGTGGTGGGGAACCGTGGATTCAGGAAAAGGTTCCTGCGATCCAGGATAGGTTCGATTCATCGGGTCCGTTGTGTATTTGACAAGCGTGAAAGCTAGACTATTGGGTGCAGGGTTTCGTCACTAGCATGGATCGTTTACGGGCGAAGCGCTGCTTATGCACCATGTGAACAACCATCCCTTGTTTTTCTCTGCCTTGGGATGCCTCGTTGGGTTCCTGGTGGCGGCGTCCGTCTGTTTCCATATCGTCAGATACTGGAAGTTCGCCAAGGTGGGATGGGACAATGGAGACCTCGCCCGGAAGCCGCAGTCGGCTCCGATCCTGCGGCTCGGGGGAATCGGGATCGCTTCCGCGCTGGTGCTTCTGACGGTGGTCTGGGTGGTCGCCATGCCCGTCGTCCCGGGAAGGATCCTCGAGCCGTGGAGACTGCTGATGGTGTGCCTGCTCTTCTTCGGGATCGGCATCCTGGACGATCTGCTGTCGGTTCCCGCCTTGCTGAAGCTGGCGGCCCAGCTCGCCGCCGCGTCCTTTGCCTACTCGCTGGGATTCCGGATCGAATTGCTATCGAGTCCGTTCAGTCCGGCGAGCATCGAGCTGGGAGGGCTGTCGTTCCTCGCGACGGTGGCCTGGATCGTTGCGATTCCGAACCTGATCAACCTCACCGATGGCATGGATGGCCTCGCCGGTGGAATCAGCATCGCCCTCGTGGGAACGCTGGCGATCGTCTCGTGGATGGGCGGCGACCTGGTTTCAGTGGTGCTGACCGTCGGCATGATCGGAGGCATCCTGGGATTCCTCGTGTTCAATCTGCCCCGCGCCCGGCTCTATCTGGGCGACGGGGGGGCCTACATGATCGGCGCCTTCATCGCCTGCATCTCGATCACCTCGTCGCAAAAGGGACCGATCGCGGGACTGCTGCTGGTGATCGTGATCGCCCTCGCTCTGCCCATCGCCGATGCCGCCTTCGCCGTCCTGCGCCGGTTCTTCTACGGGTTCCCCATCTGGCAGGCGGACCGCGAGCATATCCACCATCGCCTCGTCACGCTGGGTCTCCGCCGCGGCTTCGTGATCGGGCTGCTGATCTTTGCTGTCGTCCTGTTCTCGGCCATGGGCCTTCTCCTGCTCTTCGATCCAAAGCGCCTCTGGCCCCTCTCGATCACGATGGCCCTCGGTGCGGCCGTCTTCCTGATGAGGAAACTGGGCTATTGGGGAAGCTGGGCGGCCTTCCGGAGCCATGTGAAGCGGATCTGGCTGACGAGGCGCAAGGTCCGCTACGCCTGCGCGCTGGGCACGGTGCTCGAGCACGAGCTGGACTGGGTCGGTTCGGCGGATGAGTTCTGGGAGGATTTCGACCGCGCCATGAGGAAGCTGGCTCTGGATCCGGATGTGGGGGGAGCAGCCGTGGAGCGGACGGGGATGCAGCGTCTCGACGTGCCTCTTGCCGACGGGCGGATCTGGAGGCTATGGCACCCGGTCGACTGCGAGGAGATGCATTGGGGAAAGATCGCCGCCTGCTTTCTGGGACCGCTTTCGAGGGCGATCTCCAAGTGGGGCGACGCGGCTCCCGATCTCGGCATCGTCGCTGCGCCGGCTCCGTCGTTGCCGCCCTCCGGCTGTCCCGTGGAAGCGTGATGGGCTTGTTCTTGGTCCTTTGTGCCTAGTGCGTCGTTCGGAGCCATCGCCCAAGGCGCCAAGCATAAAGGAACAAGGAACGATCACGCCTTCACAACCTTTGCGGGGCCGTCGATGCCCGCCATTGCGTTGCGCGTGTCGATGATCAGGGAAGCCCATTGCGAAAGCTCCCCGAGGTCGAAGGCGCGGTGCCGTGTGGCGATGACGACGGCGTCCTGGCGGCGCAGGACCGCCTCCGACCAGGCCTGCGATTCGAGGCCCTGCCAGGCGCGGTGCTCGCGCGTCGGGCCGATGATGGGAATGTGGGGGTCGCAGTAGGAGACCTCGGCGCCGAGGTCGGCGAAGCGGTCGAGCAGGGCGAAGGCGGGAGATTCCCGCATGTCGTCGACATCGGCCTTGTAGGCCAGTCCGAGGACAAGGATGCGGCTGCCCCTGACGGGCTTCCCGGCCTCGTTCAGGGCGACCATGGTCCTTTGCACGACATGCTCGGGCATGGAGCGGTTCACCTGGCCGGCGAGCTCGATGAAGCGGGTATGCACGCCGAACTCCCGGGCTTTCCAGGTGAGGTAGAACGGATCGATGGGGATGCAGTGGCCGCCCAGTCCCGGGCCGGGATAGAAGGCGTTGAAGCCGAAGGGCTTGGTGGCGGCGGCGGCGATCACTTCCCAGATATCGATGTCCATCGCCTCGGCGACGAGCTTCAGCTCGTTGACCAGCCCGATGTTGACGGACCGGTAGATGTTCTCGAGG
This sequence comes from uncultured Akkermansia sp., assembly GCA_964435425.1. Lineage (GTDB taxonomy): Bacteria > Verrucomicrobiota > Verrucomicrobiia > Verrucomicrobiales > DEV007 > Arctic95D-9. The sequence continues at coordinate 2,607 of CAYSZN010000019.1, forward strand.
AGCTTGCTGAGCTCGGCGACGCGGCATCCGCTGACCGGCACGATGGTGTCGAAGATGGAGGCATAGAGGGCGGACGCGGCCTCGAGGCAGCGGGGGGTGAGGCCACCGACGACCTTGGGGATCTGGGTCGAGCTGAACTCGCGGTTTCCCGGATCCTCGCGCTCGGGGGAGTAGGCGACATGGATGGATTCGCCGGGCACGAGCCCGCGGGAGGCCACCCTCGGGACGATCTCCTCCTCGGTGGTGCCCGGATAGGTGGTGCTTTCGAGGGAAAGCACGGTTCCGGGACGGAGGTGGGGGACGACCGAGTCCAGAGTGTCCCTCACGAAGGAGAGGTCGGGTTCGAGATGGGCGTCGAGAGGGGTGGGAACGCAGATCACGAGGGCATCGACCCGCGACACCTGGCTGAAGTCCGTCGTCGCACCAAGCCGGCCGGAGGCAAGGCCGTCCCCGAGTCCCGAGGCGTCGATATGCTGGAGGTAGCATTCGCCCCGGAGCAGGGCGGCGGGTTTCGCCGGATCGATATCGAATCCAATGACGTGGAATCCTTTGCGAAGAAAGGCGAGGAGGAGGGGGAGTCCGACATAGCCTAGTCCGACGACGCCGATCACGGCGGACTTCCGTTCGAGTTTGGATAGGATTTCCATAGCCAATGCGAGGTGCGCCGTTAGTCCTCGAGGACGAGGTTGGCAACTGTTTTGATGCCCGTGTCGCGGGCCTGGTCGATGTTTCTTTCGATACTGGAATGGTCGGAATCTTTCTCCGAGCGCGCTCCGTGCAGCTTCCGCAAGGCCAGGGCGACTCCTGCGGCGTCCCCCTGGGCGAAACAGAGGTGTCCGTGCTGGCGCAGGAAGTCGGCGATGCTGCCCGAGGTCGTGCCGATCCACAGGATGGGCCGTCCCAGGAGGACGCCGAGGGACAGCTTGCTTGGCCAGAGGCAGCCCTGTGCCTCGGGCCTCATCGAGGCGACCAGGCATCCGGCACCGAGGAGCGAATCGACGAGGTCCTCCTCGGGGACATAGGGCAGCCACTCGCATTGCCCGAGACCGATCTCCGAGGCGAAGCGCTGCGCCGGCTCCCGTTCGGCGCCTCCCCCCTGGAAGACGAGGCGGAAGCCGCCTCCTTCCATTTCGAGAATCCTCTGGGCAAGGAGGATCGTCCTCCATTCGTGGGCTCGTCCCAGATTGCCGGAATACAGCCAGGTGAAGGCCCCACCTCCCGCCGTAGCGGAGCCGGTTCCTCCGCTACGCGAGGCCGGCGGCAACGGCCGGGGCCAGGGCGGAACGGCGCTGCAGGCGACTCCGTGCCTCGCCACCCGCGCCGCCATGTCCTGGTCCAGCACGATGATCTGCGAGGAGGATCGGTAGGCGGCGGCCATGAGGGAGGAGGCGAGGCGCTCCACTGCCGAACCGGCCCGGATTTCACCCAGGGCGACGGCGATGTCGGGATAGAGGTCCATCGCCCATTGGACCAGCTTCGCCCGGCGGTGCCTCAGGCGGAGCGCCAGGGCGACGGCGGGCAGCATCGGGGGAGAGCTCATGCAGACGAGCCGGTCGCATCCGGTGTGGAGGCATCCCTTGAGAAAGAGCTGAGCAAGCGAGAGGAGCTCGCGCAGCAAGCGGCTGCCGAGAAGGGTTTTCGAGCCCCGGTAGTCCGATCGGCCTCCGAGCAGGAAGACGTCGTGGCCACGGGTTCGGAGCTCGGCGGCCAGATCCTCGAGCAGGCGGGAGGTCGGGGCCGGGTCGGGCGGAATGAACTGGTTGATGAGAAGGATCTTCATGCCGCATCAGCCGTCTGGATTCCGCGAGGTGGCCTGTTCCGCCGGTCCATCCGGCAGGGCGAAGCGCAGATGGGCGGCCATCTCCTCGGAGAAGAGACGCCAGGCCTCCTCGAAATCGTCCTCCCTCTGAATCCGGGCGAGGAGCACCGTCCCCGGAGGGGAGGGCATCCGCGAAAAGGCCATCTTCATCCAGATGGGGCGTTTCTCGGGCTTTTCCGTGGATGGCTGGATCGGGCTCGACTCGGGAAGCCAGATGAGCTTGAAGATGAAGAGCGGGGAGGGGCTGAGGGGCTCCCGGAAGCGCAGGCACCGCACGGGGAGCTCCCGGTCGCCGAGACGGACCGTTCTCGAGGGGAGGGTTTCCTCGAGCTGGCAGCCCACGGCGCGCATGCAGGTCTCGGGCGGGTGGGTGAACAGATCGTTCCACAGGTTGGGGTTCCCCGGGCGGTAGTCCATGACGAGGAGCGACCTCAAGGCCTCCTCCGGATCGTCGACGGGACTCCGGTAGAAGGAGGCTCCGTCGTAGCGAAGGCTGCCCGTCTCGACGTGCCCCGATACGGAGAGGGGACGAAGCGGGGTGGCGCTCTCCATCGCTGGCGCATCGAGGACGAGCCGGGGCGTCTCCATCCAGGCTGCCCCGGAGCCGGCCGGCGCAAACCACCACAGGCGGAAGGTTTCGGCCACAAGCACCAGGACGATCCCCGAGGCGAGCCAGGATGGGGCGCCCCGGCTCCGTCTTTGCCCCGGCAGGGAGGAGGGAGGGACATGGCCATGGCTGGGAAGGGCCGGCGCCGGGGCCGCGCGGTCCATCAGGAAGCCCGAGACGATGACAATTCCGTAGCAGACGGCGAGGGCGAAGAATCCGGCCGCGTCATGGGCCCTTTCGAGCCCCGCCTCGCCCTTTTCGGAGAATTCCCTCACCAGCACGATGACGCGGAGGGCATTGCCGGCGAAGGCCCCCGCCGCGCTGATCATGACGAGCGCCAGGCGGGCGGGCGGAGGCAGCCGCAGCAGCTCGCCCACGAAGAGGCCGGCCATCAGGCAGCTTTGGAAGGAGCGGATGCCGCTGCATCCGTCGTTGATGTCGAGCGGGTGCCCGTTCACCACAAAGGCCGCCTCCGCCAGTTCGACCGGCCATCCGAGCAGCATGGCGATCTGCCCTCCGGTCAGCGTCACGGCCTCGGTGAGGCCCGAGACGAGGGACCGCTCGACCGAGGAGGGAGGGGGGATCGCCACGAGGGCGAAGAGGATGGCTGGCAGAAGATGGAGGGCCGCCCGCCGTCCCAGCGCGAGGTGGATGGCCCCGAAGCTGAGCAGGACGGAGAGCAGGCCATGGGCCCAGAGGGGGAGGCGCCAATGGACGTTTCCGCCTTCGACGATCCTGAGGAAGGCGAGGACGGCCATGGCGGCGACCAGCATCGGCCAGGCCGCCGTCGGAAGAGGGGGCGTGGCACGGCTTCCGGTTGGACCGGCGGGAAGCTCCTGGAGCCGGCGGCGGACGAAGAACCAGGTCGCCGCCGGTATGAGCCATCCATAGCTGTAGTAGCCGCCGTCCCTCCACGAGGGCACCAGCGCAAGGAAGACCTGCAGCCAGAGCAGCCCGAGGAAGGAGAGGAGGAGGGGGCGCTTCATCTCCCGCCGCTCCTCTGCGGCCTGGTTCCCGAAGAGGGAGGAGCGGAGCGGACCGGCGGAGGCTCTTCGGGAAAGAGATCGGCCCATCCGGTCTCGTCGGGGGCGGAGGAGGGGCGCCGTCCGGGGACGGCGAGGGCATTCGGGTGCGGGTGCCGGGCGGAGCCATGGCGGGACGGTCTCCGGTGCGGAGAGCTGGTGTCCACCGACCATCCCAGGGCCAGGTAGACGGCCATGGTGGCCTGGATCGCTCCGATCTGGAGTGGAAAGTCGACCAGCGCGTGGAGGGCGACGATGGTGAAGGCGAGGAGCGCGGCACTGACCGTGAGGGAGCGGGCGCGGTGTCTGCGGTGCTTGGCGACGAGGCGCAGCAGGGCTCCCGCAAAGACGAAGAAGATCGCCGCCGCTCCGGGGGCTCCCCACTCGGCGACCGTCTGCAGGTAGTCCTGGTGGGCGAAGGTCCACCTGCCGCCCAGCTCGGTCCCGCCGAAGATCGAATAGTAGGGAAAGAGGATGCCGAAGGTGCCGGGACCGAAGCCGGTCAGCCAGCCGTCTCCGCACATGGAGAGCGCCGCCCGGTAGGCGAGGAGCCTCCGCTTGAAGCTCACGGCGTCGTGGAGGGTCGACTCCCATTTCGAGGAGACGATCTCCGCGCTGAAGAGGGAGAGCACGGCGAGGAAGCCGACGGCGAGGATGCCGATCACGATGCCGTTGGCGCGCGCGCTGCCCCGCAGCGGCGGCAGGGAGCGGCGGAACAGGAGCAGCGCTCCGACGATGGCGGGAACGAGGGCGACGTGCCCGAACTTCGAGGTGTTGACGAGGACGGCTCCGGCGGTGAAGAGGAGACAGTTCGCCCACCAGGCCGTCGAGAGAAAGTTCCGTTCGGAGCTGCGGAGCGTCCGCAGGAGCAGGGCCAGGGCCGCCGGCCAGCAGAGGTTGAGAAAGGCGACGGCGTTGCCATGGTAGCGGAAGGCGGCGAAGAAGGTCCGGTCCTTGTAGTCCGAGGAGGTCCACAGCATGCTCGTCGTCCCCGAGGCTTTCTGGTAGATGCCGATCAGGGCGATGACGAAGCCTGACACTGCCACTGTGCGGAGGAGGAACCAGCGGTTCCGCGGGTCGGCGCAGAGATGGATCAATGCCGCCAGGTAGACCGACAGACAGAGGAGGTGCAGTACCACGGGCTTCGAGGAGGCGAGGTCATAGGTCCCCGGCAGCCAGGGGATCGACGGCCCGACCGGCTGCAGAGATTGGAGGCGCGCATCGAAGACGAACTTGGGGTTGGCGAGGAAGACGGCTCCGAGGACCGCCAGGCCGCCGAGCGCCCAGAGGAGGGGGATCTGTTCGCGGGAGGGGAGCCTCCACGCTCGATGCACCAGCAGGACGGCCGCCGGCAGGAGCATCCAGATGTCGAGGGCCAGGCGCGTGCCCGCCGTCGTCGCGCCAAAGGCGAGCGGGGCGAAGAGGAGCGCGCCAGCAGCCAGCCAGAGAGCGATCCGCTCTCCCCGCCATCGGTGTGATGTGCTTCTTCTCGACACGCTGCGGCAACAGTGTTCCGGACAGCCGGTTCCCGTTCAGGAAAAGCGTCCGGTCGGATTTTCGTCGGGAACGGAGCTGGGCCTTGTCTTCGCCGGCTCCTTCGAAGGCGGGTCGGCCTTCGCCACCACCGGGGCCGCGGCGGCCTCCGTGGTCCCGGTGGCGCGGACCTTTTGGGGGGGAAGCGAGTTCCTTCCCTCTTCCTCCGCCTCCTTGGGCGGCTGGACATCCGATCCATAGCCCCCGTAGGCGTTTTCGTAGCCGCCACCGCCGGCGAAGGAGTAGTAGTATCCGTAGGCGCGCCTCGTCCGCGTTGCCGGGAGCTGGTTCGCGATGAGGCCGGACGGCGAGGTGTGGTTCGCGTCCAGGTACTTCAGCGCCCGGAAGAGCGCCCGGCGGGGCGTCTTGCCGATGTGGTAGACGACGAGGACGGACTGCACCTGCTTGGCGATGGAGAGGGAGTCGCTGACGAGCACGAGCGGTGCGGAGTCGAAGATGATGCGGTCGAAGTACTTCTCCACCGCGACCATGAAGCGCTCGAGATTCCGGCTCGAGAGAAGCTCCGCCGGGTTCGGGGAGCGGGTGCCCGCCGGGAGGAAGAAGAGGTTCTCCACCGGCGTCCGTTTCAGCGTCTCCTTGAGGGTGGCCTTGCCGGAGAGGAAGTCCGAGAGGCCCTTTTCGCTGGCGGAGCTGCCGAAGACGCCATGGAGCACCGAGCGGCGCAGGTCCGCGTCGATCACGAGGGTGCGGTCACCCTGGTTGGCGAAGGCGACCGCGAGGTTCGCCGAGATCCAGCTCTTGCCTTCGGAGGCGAGCGAGCTGGTGATCAGGAATGTCTTCCGCTCCGTGCTGTCGCCCAGATAGGTCAAGCCCGCCCGCAGTGTCCGGATCGCTTCCGACTGCTGGGAGTTGGGGTCCTTGACGAGGACGAGGTCGCGCTCCGCCTTGCGGTTCTTCGATTTCTTCTCGCCCCGTTTCAAGGGTACCGCTCCGACGACGGGGATGGCGGTGAGGGCTTCGAGGTCGGCCACCGTCCGGATGCTCGGATCGATCAGTCCAAGGACGAAGACGATCAGCACCCCCAGTCCGAGTCCGAGGATGGTGTGCTTCTTCAGGAGGGAGTTCCGGTTGGGATCGGCGGCCCAGCTCGGCAGGGTGGGGGGCTGGACCACGGCGAACTGCTTCGCCAGGAAGCCGCGCGAGACGGCGCCTTCCTTCAGCTTCATCGTGAGGTTCTGGAGGATCGTCTCCTCGGTCTGCAGCTCCTTCTTCAGGAGGTTGGCCCTCGCATCGACGGTCTTCTGCTGCGAGTCGATGATCGCGTCCTGGACCGTGCCTTCGGCGACCTTGAAGTTCGTCTCCCAGAAGGCCCTTTCGTCGGGCGAGGACTCGAGCACCTTCTCCAGCTCGAGCGAGAAGCGGCCCTTGAGGATGTTGAGGAGCTCCTTGGCCTCGATGTACTTGGGCCAGAGCGGAAGATAGCGGGTTTCCAACTGGATCAGCTGCTGCTCCGCCGCCGCGATCTCGCTGTTGAGCCGGACGCATTGATTGTAGCGGTTCAGCGAGCGCTCGATCGCGAGGATCCGGTTCTTCACCTCGTCGGACTGCTCCAGGATGTATTCGAAGGCATAGCTCTCGCTGACCCCGATGTTCTCCTGGGACATGCGCTCGTATTCGGCGAGGATCACCTGCAGGACGTCCCTCGCCACCTCGGGGCTGGTGTGCTTCGCATGGAGGTCGACGAGAGTGGTCTGGGTCCGCCAGCGCACCGTCACCCAGCCGTGCATCATCCCGGCGAGATGGCCGGGAGAGGGGGCACCGGCCGCGGATTTGGCCTCCTCCCTCTTCTTCTTCGAGAAGGCCCGCCAGGGCATGACCCACTCCTTGGCCTTGGGAAGGACTTCGCCGCGGTTCGCAAAGAGATTGCTGCGCGCCGCCGCCTCGAAGAGAGCGGGCAGCCGGAACTTCTCGACCATGTCGGCGATGACCCCGGCCCCACCGAGCTGCAGCTTGGAGTCCTCGTCGATGTCGGCGGCCTCGCGCTCGGAGCGCTTCACCTCGATCACTGCCCACGACTGGTAGACTGGCGGCGTGATCGTGTAGTCGTAGAAGCCGTAGAACAGCCCGAGGAGGGCGGTGAGGATCAGCACCCAGAAATGGCGGAGATACCAGTGGATGTAGTCGCGGAAAGATCGGTTGAGGAGGGGTTTCGACGCATTGCGGCCATATCCATATCCGTAGCCATATCCATAGCCGTATCCGCCTTCTCCCCCGGCGCCTCCAGGACCATAGGCATTTCTGGCGCTGTAGCTTGGGCGGGAAAGCTTGCGGCGGGGTGGCTCGCTGTCTCCGTTGGTATCGGGAGGAAAATGGTCGGGCATGTTTGGCATGGGAACGGGAAGGAGGTGCCGCCGGAGAGCGTTGGTCGAAATGCGGGGAAGGGATCGGATCAGAAGACGCTCTCTGGAACGAACACGGTGTCGCCGGGGAGGATGCGGAAGCCCGCGGCCGTGTCGCCCTTCCTCATCTTGTCGACATCCACGATGATCGTCTCCGCCGTGCCGTCGGGATTCTCCCGGCGGACGCGGACTTTGGAGGGGCGTGCGAGACGCGAGAACCCGCCCGAGAGGGCGATCACTTCGAGAATGTCGGCACCTCCCTCGAGAGGCACCTCGACGGCGCCGGTGCGTCCCACCTCTCCCATGACGATCACCCGCCCCGTCATCGGCGCGGCCGGCACTGCGATCATGCGGGCTGCGCCCCCCGAAGAGGCGGTTTCCGTCGGACGGATCGGAACGACGACGATGTCGCCATCCTCGAGCGGGAGGCTTTGCTGGCGGCTGAGATCGGCGTTGATCGCATCCAGCTCGTCGCCCTTGCTCCGCTGGATCTTGACGTGGGAAAGGTTCGCCATCTCGTTCGTGCCGCCCACCGAAGCGACGGCCCGTCCCAGGGTGATCCCCTGCGAGGGATCGAAGTTCACCGGCCCCTGGCGGTTGACCGCTCCATAGACGAAGACGGAGTTCTGCTGCCGGTCGGTCATCATCACCGTGACTTCGGCCTTCCGGATATAGTCCTTCTCGAGCCGCTGCTTGATCTCGCTGGAGAGCTCGTCGAGGGTCAGGTTGGCGGCAGGGATCTTGCCGAGGAGCGGATAGTTGATCTTGCCGTCCTCCCCGATCCGGAACGATCCGGAGACGGTCGATTCCTCCAGGACGGCGACCGCCACCGAGTCTCCATTCCGGAGAGTCTGTCCGGGCATGAGCTGGCGGGGCATCGGCAGCGGTTCCGCCGGTGTGGCAGCGGGGGCTGCCCCTTCCCGGCCGGCTTTCTCGCCCTCTTGCCCGGAAACATCAAGGGGGAGGAGAAGCGCTCCAATCAAACCCATAAAAGCCCAAAATAGAATGCAAGCTCTGGGAATTGCCATAATGGATAGTTGAATGGAGTTTGGGAAGTAGTACGTACTATCGTTTTGCTTTGCCAAAGTCTTGTATGAATAAACCATTGTGCTAGATGTTTGCAATCGTTTACTCCCTGGTGCCGCTCAGGAGCGGGGAGCCGTTTGTGCTTCGATAGGGTGGTCCAGTGCCCGGCCGCAGAGCAGGAGAAGGCCTGCAGCCAATCCGAACGCGAGGAATCCGACCGTGTCGTGCAGCTGGTCGAAGGCGGTCTGACCCTCGTGGACAAAGATCCAGGTCAGGGCCGTCGCCCGCAGGGTGTTGGTGCCGAAGCCGACGACGACCGCCAGAGCCAGGAGGAAGGCCCGCCACCGCCATTTCAGCAGGAGGAACTCTCCGACAAAGAGCCCGGCCATGATCAGGCTCTGGAAGGAGCGGATCCCGCTGCAGCCCTCGTCGATCGAGATCACCCGTCCCTCCGAAATCAGCGCGGATCCCGAGAGCTCCACTGGGATGCCGACCATTCTCGAGAGCGGCGCGGAGACGGCGAGCAGCGCGTCCGTGAGCTCGCCGACGATGCGGTTCTCGACTCCCGCTGGCCAGGGGCAGGCGGTGGCGGCGAAGAGGAGCAGGGGCAGGTAGGAAAGGCTCTTCCGCGGACCTCGGAAGTGGAGGAGAAGGAGAAGGGTCGCGGCGACGGCGATGCCGGTGTGCAGGATCAGGGGAATCCGCCAGATCGGATCGAACCGCTCGAGGATGCGGACGAAGACGAGACCGGCAAGGAGGATGGCAATCCCTGCGGCCGCACGGAGAAAGGGGGCGGAGGCTGCGTGGGGCCGGGAACTGGGCGTCTCGTCCTTCCAGCGCCGCCAGAAGAACCAGAAGGCCAGTGGAGGGACAATCCAGCCATAGTCGTAGTATTGGCTGTGGATCCAGGTGGGATGAAGCGCCCAGTAGAGCTGTGCCCAGAGGGCTCCCAGCAGTATGGGCACGGCGAGGAAGCCCGGTGCGGGGGGAGCCTTCGCCGGGACCCGCGGCTCGCTGTCGGGCACCGGATTCATTGGGGTTCCGCTTTTGCCGGGACGGCTGACGCCGCGGCGTTTTCCGACGGGGCGTTTGCCCCGGCATCCGGTGTTCCTTCGGGTGGCGCTTCGGCAGGCGCATCCTTCTTTTCAGGGAAGAGCAGGCGCCGTTCGACGACGGTCAGGTCCTCCATGACAACCTCGTCCCGGGCGGCTTTCGCTTCATCCATCCGTCCCATCTTCTCCAGGGCAAGGGCCCGGATCGCCCGGTCGGCCGCGGAAGCCCGCTTCCACGCATCCGCTTCGAAGGGAGGTAGCGCAGCGAGGGCACCGGCGGGATCCTCTTTGAGAAGCAGGCCCAAGGCCAGTGTGGTGCGGAGGCTGAGGGACTCCGGCAGCCTCTCGACGAGCTGGGTCGCCTGCGCGACGGAGGCATCCAGCTTTCGGCCGAGGAGGAGGTTCAGGTAGACAAGGTTGTTCACGAGGAAGGCGTTGTCCGGTTCCCGGGCGGCGAGGGCTTCGGTGAGATAGAGGAGATCCTCGAGCCGGTTGCTTTCGGTGAGATGGATCATCGGAGCCACCGCATCCGCCGCCGGCGGCAGGATCCCCGTGGGGTGCGAGGGGGCCTTCAGCAGCGCCCGGGTGGCGAGGTCGACCCGTTCGGCCTTGGAGGCCACCTCGAAGATGCGGAGATACTCGTTTCGATGCGCGGTGGTCTCGGCGACCTGGAAGGCCTGTTCCCACGCGTTCGACTCCGCTGTCTTCTCCTGCTTCAGACGTGAGAGCTGGGCGCGGGCCAGCCAGATGTTGATCGCCTCGACCCCGTGGGGGGGCTGGGCCAGCCAGGATTCCGCCTCCGCGATCTTCCCGGTCCGGATCAACGCGAGGAAGCGTTGCTGGTAGAGGTCCGGCGAGCTCAGGCAGCGCTCTTCGGTGAGAAACTCGAGAATATCCTCGTCATGGCCGATCTGGGTGAGCCATGCCGCAAGCTGGCTCGGAGCGATGCCGCGCTGGGCTTCGATCGCCCGTTCGACGATGGCGCGCCTATCCATCGGCGACTTCGAGGCCGCAAGGGCCAGCGAGGCGGCGGCGAGATACTCGGCGGGAGTCCCCGTATCCGCCTTGGAGACCCGGAGGCCGAGGTCGCCGAGGAGTTCCGGCTGGATCCGGGAGGGGTCGATGAAGCCGAGGAGCTGGAAGGCGGTGCGGGCGATCTCGTCGGCATTGTCGACGTTGGCCAGCTCCTCGATGAGGCGCTGGCCCCGCTCGAGCTCTTCCTGGCTGGCGGAGGGCTGCACCAGAAGCGAGGCGAGGAGGAGCAGATGCTGTCGGTCCCGCTTCTTTCCGATCTCCGCCTCGAGGATCTCCTTGGCGCTGTCGAAGGCGTTTCGCTTGATGAGGAACTGGACGCGGAGAATGACGAAGTCACGGTCCTGGCGCGTCTCCTTCGGGAGAAGATTGTAGAGCCGCACAAAGCCGACATGGTCCTCGGCCTGCTGGAGGATGCTCAGGACGAAGAGCTTGTCCTCGCGCGTCGATTTCGGGTTGAGGAAGAGGGCGTTGGCATAGTCCAGGGTCCGGACCGAACGCGAGCTGAAGGAGGCTTTCACGAGCACCCGCAGGGCCTCGATCGACTGGGGGTTCAGTTGCCGGGCGACGAGGGCGTGCTGGTAGGCCTTGTCCCATTCGGCCTCTTTGCTGAGCGAGTTGGCCTGGCGGAGGTTGTGGGCGGAGCGCCACGAGCGGGTATGCTCGGCGATGGGATCCCGCAGCAGATAGAGAGCCCCCGCGCCCGCCAGGGGGATGGCGCAGAGTCCGGCGAGACGGAAGGTCTTTTTCTTGTCGCGAATCCAGGGCATGGGTCAAGGGGTCATGAGCCGGAGGCGTTCGATGACATGGGCGGAGAAGAAGGCGCGGGCGGCCTCGGTCGAATCGAAGCCGTGCAGCCCGCCCATGACGAGGCGGGCCGGAGGCGGGGGCACTGTCGCAAGGGCGGCTTGGAGACGCTTCAGGTGGATGGCCGATCCATAGTCGATGGGATGGTCGGAGTGGACCCAGACGAGCTTGAAGATGTGGCGGGTTTCCCCGGAATCCGGAGCCGAGACGAGAAGGGTCTGGAGGAGCGCCGCCTGGCCGTCGATTTCGATGATCTCGTCGGGCTCCCGGTCCGTGACGGCAGCTCCCGTCGAGGCCATGCATCGTTCGGGAGGGTGGTTGAAGAGGTCGAAGAAGAAGCGTGGGCTGTTCCCATCGTATTCCAGATAGAGGACCTCCATGCCGCGGGCCGCGTCGCGGTCGAGGATGGCGAGACGCCGTCCGCGGTCGTAGGTGAGATAGCCGACTTGCTGCTCCTCGATCGGCAGGTTCTGTACCGAGACCGAGACTCCTTCCGGAGGTAGCCAATGAAGGCTTCGCTGGTAGAGCCCGCGTTCTTCCGGAGACTGCCCGAGGGATTGCCAGCGGACGGAGATCAGTTCCGATCCAGCGACGAGGAAGAGGGCGAGCGCGGCGGCTGGAAGAACGGAGAGGAACTGCATCGTGAAGAGGAAAGCAATGGGAGCCTCGTTCGAGGCCTTTCAGCCGGGAGCGTCTTTCTGGCGATCGGCACCGCTGAAGAAATAGGATAGCGATGCCCGACAGGGTCGCGGAGTTAAATCGCTTTTAATGTCGATCTGTCAAGCTGGATCGACCCTCGTATGGATCAGGAATCTTACGTATGCAGGGCATTCTACATACGTATAAATAAGTATGTTCTCAGGACGACTGGATATACGTAGGACCGTCGACAGGTCGTCTGATCTGATGCTGGTGAATGCGATGCGGTCCTCCCTGGTTGGTTGAGGCAGTGGGGAAGCGATCAAGGATCATGGGGCTGGCTTCCCCGACTCTGTGCTTTTACCGACTCGCCTTCGCCTCATCGGCTTCGGTCCTGCTGCCGGTAGATCCGGTCGTTTCGGGCGGAGGGAAGGAGGCCCTCCTTCTTTAGTGGCGGTTCGCGACTGCCGCGCCGTGCTCATCTCGATCGGCCGCGCCGTGAAGAAGGGGAATCCCGAACGGGTGCCGTTCGTGGTCCACCACTCCCTCACCGGAAAGGCGGGAGCATCGCGGGCCGTGGGCTGGGACCGGGGAAGCTACGGACGCAACTCGAAGGTGCTCCATGCCTGGGTCCGTTCCCAGTGGAACCTCGCGCCCGCCGATGCCGACGACGAGACCCGTCTCATTCTCGCCTGCGGCAAGAACAACAACGGGAAGTCCTTCGGGGAGATCGGTGTCGTCTACGACGAGGGGCTCGGGATCTACCGGGTGGACGGGGACTTCGACCCGGCGACCTATCGGGAGGCCATCGGCGCCGACGGAAAACGGAACAAGGCTGGCCTTGGTCGGCGGTATTCGGCCGACGACATCGTCGAGAATCTGACCGAAGAGTGGACTCGGGTGAGCGCCCTCCAGCGGAGGGTCTGCGAGGAGACAGGGATGAGCAAGACCCGCTTCTACGTGATCTGGCCGGAGATCAAGGACACGCTTCGGGTGGACCGGAACGAGCGAGGGGAGTACCGGCGGGGAGTGTGAGCCCGCTCATCGTGGGCGACCCTGGTCCTGACGAATCCAGCATCTCCCTCCACGCGGAGGTTCCCAGGTCTCCCCAGGATCCCCTGGCTCACTTCCGGTACTCGACGGTCATCGCCGTGTTGTCGGAGCGCCCCGCGCCGGTGAGACGGAAGCTCACCGTATCGTTGCGGTCGTTGTTGCGAAGCACCCCCGCGTAGAACCGGTCGGTCTTGAGACGGTAGACCACGCGCACGGAGGCACCTCCGGCGATGGTCCGCGAGAAGCGGCCCGATTGGATGGCTGCGCCGACGTTGCCTCCTCCGGAAACGGTCGCCGAGACTTTCATGCGGGGGTAGCGGTCCCCGCTGCTGCGGAGCCGGAAGGAGGCGGGCGTTCCTCCATCGTTTTGCATCACGAGCACGGCCTTGGCGCCGGCATTGGTGAAGACGCGCCGCGAATGGACGATGGTCTGTGCATCGGAGGGACGCCGGGCGTTGCGCAGATTGTCGCCTTTGAGGGTGCTCGCCGTCTTTCCAATGAGGAGGTCGGGAACGGCCTTGCTGGTGATCGGCGCCGCGGGGACAGGCGGTGCGGGCAGGTCCTCGAGAATGTAGCTGATGAATCCTCCCCCGGGCTTGGGGGCAAAGACCAAGGTCTTCTGGTCGAGGTCGAAGAGGGTGTTCTCCGGCGGATTGTTGTAGTTCCACACCTTGTAGATCGTGTCCGTGCCGGTCTCCGTCGGCGACGTCAGATCGACCACCGCCCCCGGATCGGTCCCCGTGCTGCCGCTGATGCCCACGAGGATGCCTTGGCTGAGGCTGCCCAGCAGATCTTCGCCGGGATCGTCGAGGATGCCGTTGTAGGAGAAGTAGATGCGCCCGTCGGCAAAGAGCTGGGCCTGAAAGCTGAGGAGGTGCGTTTCCTCCCTGAAAGTTCCGACTTCGTTCCAGGTGAAGACGGCACGATCGCCGAAGTCCTTGAAATGGATCGTTCCCCTCGACCACAAGGCGAGATCGGTGTTGAAGGGGGTGAGGATGGGGCCATTTCCGGTATTGTAGAACCCGCCGAGATTTGACCATGTTGACAGGGAGATGTAGGCGGCATTCTCTCCCAGCTGCATTCCCCCGTTGGTGGTGAACAGGGCCTTCGTGTGATTCGTCCCCTGAAAGGGAAAGGGGAAGCTCAGCGTCACGGTATCCGAAGAGTCGTCGAGTCCGGTGAGCGAGGTGACTTCATCGCCGAAGTCGGATTCCCATGCCAATGGAGCGGCCGAGGCGGGATGTCCGAGGCCGAGGAGAACAGAGAGGGCGAGCAGAGCGGAGATTGGTTTCATGGGCGGTTGGAAAGCTTCAGTATAATAACCGTAAAATCTAAAATATCCGTATTTTTACGGATTGCAACCCTTTTCTACGTAGGCCGGGGTTCCCCAGGGTTGCCGGAGGACGAGGG
>CAYSZN010000020.1:0-16891 GCA_964435425.1 uncultured Akkermansia sp.
AGGCTGGAACGTTAAGTTGAAGACGCTTCCGTCGTCTCACCTTCCCATGTCCTCCCTCCGTCTCGTTCTTTTCGCCCTGTCCGCGCTCTCTGCGGTCTCCGTCTCGGCCCAGTCCACCGCCGTGCGGGACAGGAATGTCGAGGCCCGCCTCGTCGCCGACGTCTCCGCGATCCAGCCGGGAACGCCCTTCACCCTCGGCTTGCAGCTCGCGATCGATCCGACCTGGCACACCTACTGGTCGAATCCCGGAGAGACGGGCCTGCCCACCGCGCTGAAGCTCGAGCTGCCCGAGGGCTTCTCCGCGGGGGCGCTTCAGTTCCCCCCGCCGAAGAAGTTCGTCATCGACTACGGTCTCGGGGTGCGCGAGGCGGGCTACGGCTACGAGACCTCGGTGATCCATCCCATGACGATCACGCCGCCTGCCAGCCTGAAGCCGGGCGAGACGGTCACGCTCTCGGGACGGGCCTCGTGGCTGATGTGCGACCCCCACACCTGTATCCCCGGCAAGGCCGATCTCTCCATCGTCCTGCCGGTCGGCGAGGCCGCCGCCCCCTCCGTCGAGGCGGCCGCGATCCAAGCCACTCTCGCCAAGCTGCCCCAGCCCGTCTCCGCTCCGCTCCAGGTTGCACTCGAGGGCGGGCAGGTCTCCCTTTCCGCGACGCTTCCTGCCGGGGCGGTGTCCGAGGGGGCGAAGCTGTCCTTCCATCCGCTGCGGAACCAGGTCTTCGACCCCTTCGCCGAGATCGCCGTGTCCCACGCGGACGGCATCGCCACGGTCACCGCTCCGAAGCACGAGGCGCTCGTCGCTGCCGCGCCTGAGTCCTTCGCCGGTGTGCTGGTCGCGGAGACGGCGGAGGGAACGACGGCCTTCGAGCTGTCCACGGAGGGTGTCTCCGGTTCCAGCGCCAGCCCGGCTCCGTCCGAGGAGGATGCGCCCTCCACCGACGCCGGTGCGTCAAACACCGCCGAATCCCTGCCCTTCGGGGGCGGGCTTTTCGGCGTCCTCCTCGCCGCCTTTCTCGGGGGGATCATCCTGAACATCATGCCCTGCGTCTTCCCCGTGATCTCGCTGAAAGTGATGTCCTTCGTCGGGCAGGCGGGCGAGGACCGGAAGAAGGTCTTCGCCCACGCCGCCACCTTCGCCCTCGGCATCCTCGTCTTCTTCTGGGTGCTCACCATCGCCATGCTCGCCATCCGCAGCGCCGGCGGCGGCGAAGTCGGCTGGGGCGCACAGCTCCAGTATCCCGGCTTCGTCATCGGCCTGATCTTCGTGATGGTCGCGGTGGCCATGAGCCTCTTCGGCGTCTTCGAGATCGGTGCCTCGATGACCGGAGTCGGCGGCGATCTCGCGAACAAATCCGGCTACGCGGGCAGCTTCTGGAGCGGTGCCCTCGCCGTGCTCCTCGCGACGCCCTGCACCGCGCCCCTCATGGCGCCGGCGATCGGCTTCGCCCTCTCCCAGTCGGCTCCGGTGATGTTCCTCGTCTTCACCACCCTCGGTCTCGGGCTCGCCGCGCCGTATTTCGTCTTCGCCATCTTCCCGAAGCTGCTCGACGTCATTCCCGCACCGGGGGCCTGGATGGAGACCTTCAAGCAGTTCATGGGCTTCCCCATGCTCGCCGTCGTTGTCTGGCTTACCGGCGTGCTCTCGAAGCAGCTCAACGTCGGCGGTCTGCAATGGGCCTTGGCCGCCGTCCTCTTCCTTGCCGTCGCGGGCTGGATTCTCGGTCGCTTCGCTGGCTTCGAGCGGTCCCGTCCGGCGCGGACCAAGGCGCGCCTCGCCGCCCTGCTCGTCTTCCTCCTCTCCGTGGGGATCGCATGGCAGGCGACGGAGAAGCGGGCCGCTCCGAGCAGCATCGACATCGCCGAGATCATCGCGAAGCACCGCGCCGAGGGGCGGAACGTCTTCGTCGACTTCACCGCCGAGTGGTGCATCACCTGCAAGGTCAACAAGCGCGTCGCCATCAACACCAAGGAGGTGCAGGAGGCTTTCAAGGCAAACAACGTGGAGTTCGTCACCGCGGACTGGACCAACGAGGATCCCAGCATCACCAAGGTCCTCGCCGAATACGGCCGCGCCGGCGTTCCCTTCTACCTGCTCTATCCCGCCGATCCCTCGAAGCCCGCGATCCGCTTCGGCGACGGCATCCTCACCGCCGGGGCCATTCTGGAGGCGATCGGGAAGCTGTGAGGGTAGTTGAGAGTGAATCGTTGAGAGTTGAGAGAGCCGGCGGATCAGTGCGAAATGGGCTTGGCGGGAGCGATGGACATCCTTTCCCAAAGCGGCGGAGGGCCGCCGCAGTCCAAGACGCTGCCGCGCGAATCCGATTTCTTCAGTTCGGCACAACTTCCGGTTTTGGTGGAATGATAGGACAGAAGTCGGGAACTGTTGGCCTAGGAAAATGATTGCCACGTCTGATGAGTTCAAGCGATTGCGCGAGAGCGCCGAACCCTCGGAATACATCCGAGCCGCTTCGGACGAAGCTCCTGTGGAAGTTTGGCGTGAGATCGTAGCGGAAATGCCCGAGATGCGCTTCTGGGTGGCACAGAACAAGACCGTTCCAATTGAGATACTTGAGGACCTCGCGCGATGTTCGGGTGTTGATGTGAGGTGTATGGTGGCCCGCAAGAGGAAGATAACGGAATCCATCGGATTGATTCTTGCCGAAGACGGGGATGAGACGGTTCGGGCCGCCCTCGCTAGAAATCCGAAGCTGCCCAAGGCAGTTCAAAATGTGCTTTTGGGAGATCCATCGCCTTTGGTTCAAGAGGCGCTCGTTGCACACCGACAAAACGGCTGACAAGCGGGCAGCTTGTGCGGAAGGCCAGCCCATCAGCGGAGATCAGCGCCCATCAGCGGTCGAAAATCGTCGAGCCGGGAAAGGGGCCTTTCACGCTTTCCCTCCCGAGGCTCCCGATACCGCGATCCGCCAGATCGAGGCGAGGATGAGCACTGCGCCGATCCATTGCAGCGCGCCGAAGCGCTCGTCGAAGAGCAGCCAGCCGCCGAAGGTCGTTGCCACCGGCCACAGCGTCTGGATCGAGGCGCCGGTGGTGACGTCGAGGCAGCGGTAGCCTTCGTTCATCGCGAGCTGGCCGCAGCCCGCCGCCGTGGCGGCGAGGACGAGCAGGGTCACGCCGGAGCCGTCGAGCGAGGGCAGCGCCGGGGCCGCGAGCAGCGCGACGGGACCAAGGATCCAGAGGCATTGCGCGAGGTAGATCGTGCCGATGGAGTGCTCGAGCGAGAGCTGCCGCACGAGCACGACCGACCAGGCCGCGAGTCCTGCACCGAGGAGGGCGACGATCTCGTGGAATCCCACGGTGAAGCGGACCCCCGATCCGTTCGGCCCGACGAGCAGGACGATGCCGGCAAAGGCGGCCGCGAGCCAGAGGAAGCGGCCCGGGGAAGGGCGCTCGCCAAGCGAGACCATGGCGATGAGCGAGGCGAAGACGACGTAGGTGTTGCAGATCAGCGTCGCCTTTCCCGCTCCGAGCGAGGGCACGGTCCAGTAGTAGGCGGCGGTGCCGAGCAGACCCGTCAGGCCGCGCAGGATGAGGGAGCGGTCGCGGAAGACCGGGGCGATGCGCACCGGCCGGCGTCCCCGGAAGAAGGCGAGCACGATGAGGGTGCCGATCGCGGCGCGGAAGAGGAGCGAGACCTCGGGGCCGATCCCCGCATTCTGCCCGAGATGCTTCAGCAGCAGCGTGTTCGCGGTGAAGGCGAGCACGGAGAGGATCATCGCGACGAGACCGCGCCGCGCCGTGGACTCGGGGCGGGTCTTGGGAAGGTCGAGAGGGAGGATGGCAGGCGTTTTCATGGGGGAGACGAAAAAGGCCCCGAGGGGTGCTCGAGGCCGGTGCCGGAAAACGCGTGGGGAAGGGAGTGAATGCGTCGTCGATGGGTCGATCCTCGAGGTCGGGCGTCAGCCGAGGCGAATTCGCCACGCGGCTGCGGCACCCGCGGCATGGCGGGCGACGAAGGCGAGGACGCGTTTCTCGGGGGAGGGGTTCATCGAAGACGGAGCCAAGGTGCGCGAGAGCGGTTCGGAACGCAAGCGGGAGTATCGGGGGATTTCCATGAGGGCATGCCTGCAAGGCCGATGGATGCCCCGGCGGTGCGTCCCTACCGGTTGCCTGGCTCCTGGATGATGGACCAATGGATTCCCCCATGGATTTCGTCCAAGGAAGGCATGGCTCGTGCGTCCCTCCGCCGCAGCGAGGCAAAGCCGCTCGCGAAACGGCGGAGCGGCTCCATCGTATCGGAACGCCATGAACTTCGGATTCGTCTCGACGCGCTTTGCCGGTACCGACGGGGTTTCGCTCGAATCCCGCAAATGGGCCGAGGTCCTCGGCCGGTCGGGTCATCGCTGCTACTGGTTTGCGGGACTCTGCGACCATCCGGCGGAGGTCTCGCATATCGTGCCCGAAGCTCATTTCGCGCATCCGGAGATCGGGGCCATCCATGAGTCGATCTGGGGGCGCGATGTCTTGCCCGGCGGCATCGCCGAATCCGTCGAACGGCACCGCGCCCGCCTCCGCACGGAGCTGGACAAATTCGTGCGGCGCTTCGGCATCGACGTGCTCGTGTCCCAGAATGCTTTGGCCATCCCGATGCACCTTCCCCTTGGGCTCGCCCTTGTCGACCTGCTGCGGGAGACGAGCCTGCCCGCGCTCGCCCACCATCACGACTTCCATTGGGAACGCGAACGTTTCTCCGGCGCGGCGGCCCGGCCTTGGCTCGACGAGGCCTTTCCACCCCGCCTGCCCGGCGTCGTCCACGCCGTGATCCACTCCGGTGCGGCGAGGGAGATGCGGCAGCGCTTCGGCATCGCGGCCACCCTCGTGCCGAACGTGATGGATTTCGAGGCACCGCCGCCACCGGCTCCCGACGTGGCGGCCCTGCGCGCCGCGCTCGGGTTTGCGGAGGACGACCGCGTTCTCCTCCAGCCCACCCGTGTCGTGCCGAGAAAGGGCATCGAGCATGCCGTCGAGCTCGTCCATCGCCTCGGCGATCTGCGGAACCGGCTCGTCGTCTCGCACGAGGCCGGGGACGAGGGCCTCGCCTACCGCGACTGGCTCCTCGCCTTGGCGCGGGAGAAGTCGGTCGATCTGCGCTTCGTCGATCCCGCCGCGCCGGGGACGCCCGCCTTGCACGAGTTCTACGCGCTCGCCGACTTCGTCACCTTTCCCAGTCTCTACGAAGGTTTCGGGAATGCTTTGCTCGAGGCGGTCTATTTCAAGAAGCCCGTCCTCGTGAACCGCTATCCCGTCTTCCGCGAGGACATCGAGCCCTGCGGCTTCGAGTTCGTCACCATGGACGGGAGGGTCACCGAGGGAGTGGTTTCCGCCGTGCGGAGACAGCTCGAAACCCCCTCGTCCCATCGCCCGGCGGCGGATCGGAATGTCGCGATCGCGGCGGAGCGCTTCGGCTACGCGACCCTGTCGGAACGGCTCGACGGGATGCTTTGCGAACTGGGGAAACGTTGAGCCCCGACCCTGTTGAATGCCGGACCCGACCCTGTCGGGTGCCGAATCGCTATTTTCTCAGGCGATAGGTCAGGGCGCTGGAGTCCTTGGCATGGAGCCCGTTTCCGATGGAAGTCGAAAAGCCGAGGGAGACGGTGCGATTGGCGTGCGAGGCGGATTTGGCAGGCTTGGCGACGAACTCGAAGGTGGTCGATTCGAGCGGGGCGAGTGCGCGGCTGTAGCCGCGGCGCTTCATGGCGGCGGTGATGTTCCTGGCTCCTCCGCTGCCACGGGCGATGATCTTGAGGGAGAGGAAACGGCTGGGTTTCGAGCTGCGGGCCGAGAGGGGAGCCGTTCCGACGCTTTCGTTCACGGCGCTGGCGAAGGAGCGGACGGAGCGTGCGCCGCGGAGGCGATGCTGCACTTTCTGCTGCCGGGCCTTTGCCTCGTAGTGGAATTGGCCGATCTGGGAGACCGGGGTCTTGCCGATGGAGAGGTCGGAGCGTTGGGGGCTCTGCCCAGCCGACACTGCTCTCCAGAGGAGGTTGTAGGTCGCGGTTCCGGGGCCTTGGGGAGCGACGAGGAGATGGTAGGGGCGGCCCGCGGCGGCGGGTTCGTGGACGAGGATTTGGCCTCCGGCCACGCGCGAGCCGGTCGCGACGGGAGTGCCGTGCTCGTCGAGGAGGTTCAGGGAGACGCTGCCCGGGCCACTTTGACGGAGGAGGATTTCGATGCGGTCGGCGGACGCCGGAACGGTGAACGAATACCAGTCGTCGTCCATCGCGATGGCCTGGCCTGCGCTGGCGCTGAGCCAGACCGAAGCAAGGGCGTCGAGCGGAGTGGCCTCGTCGATGCGGTCGTTGGGTTCGTAGCGGTCGTCGCCTCGTGTCGGGGTGCCAGCCATCCCGATGCCGCCAGGGGAGAGGGCGGAGTCCTTTCCGGCGTCCTCCAGTCTGATGAAGTAGTGGTAGGTGGTGCCGGTGGCGGCGGTCTTGTCGTAGAACTGTCCGGTGGCGGTGCGTCCGACGAGGACGGCGTCTCGAGGATCGGCGGAAGGGCTGCGGAAGATGGAGTAGGAGCCGGAGTGGGCGGTATTTTCGAAACGGACAAGCACGGCACCCTCGATTTCGCCCTGGCTCGCGACGACGGCTCCGGGGCGGGCGAGGGCGGCGGTGCGGCTGCCGGGATCGGACGGGCTCGGAGCGGCGGAGCCGGCCGCGTTCATCGCGACGACGAAATAGTGATAGGTCTCGCCCGCGAAGCCGCTCCGGTCCTGGAAGGTGGTGCCTTGGTCGACGAATCCGATTTCGGAGGCTCCGGCGGAGCCGGCGTGGGTGTTCCGGTAGATTCGGTATCCGCTGGCGCGGGTGGCGGCTCCCCATTGGATCTGGACATGGGAGGAATGAGTGCCGTCGGAGGCGCTGACGGAGGCGACGATGGACGGGACGTCTTGCCGGAAACCGGTGTCGGCGGCGGATTTCGCGGATTCGCCGAGAGGATTGTGGCTGGCTACGGAATAGCGGTAGACGGTTCCGGAGACGCCCGTGATGTCGCGGAAGGACGGGGTGGAGGTCTCCCCGACGAGGGAGAAGGAACCCAAGGCGGAGGCCGGGGCGCGGTAGACTTTGTAGCCGGTGGCGTGAGGGGCGGAATTCCACGCGAGCTCGACATGGGCGCTCGAGGTCCCGTCGCTGGCCGAGAGGCCGGTGGGCGCGGTCGTTTCGCCGGTGGCGGGGAAGCTGCCGGTGATCCGGTATCCGCCGAGGCTGCCGTATTTTGAATAGCCGTTCGCGGGCGTACCCAGCGCGCTGCCGGAGACGAAGAGGTAGTAGTTGCCGGGGGCCGCGTTGGCGATGGAAACAGAGGCGGAGAGGCTGTTCCCCGGCGCGGAGCTGGCGAGAGGGGTGCCCGAAGCGTCCACAAGAAGGAGTTCCAGATCGAGATTGGAACGGGGGGAGGAAGGGTTCGCGACGAGAGTGATTCTGCCGGGGCTGCCCACGGGAATGCGGAAGACATCCTTGTCCGACTCCTTTCCGATGATCCCGGCGAGGTCGATCCTGCCGGAGGCGGGGTCGGGGGGAAGCGTGGCGGCGGTCGCGGTGTCGCCGTGATCGTCGGGCCGCAGAGGCAGGGTTTTTGCGAGGATGGCGAGATCGTCCTGCATTTCGCTCGCCTGGGGATATTCCCCTTTCGAAAACTGCGAGAGGGTTTTCCCGTAGCTCAGTCCCATGATGGGAGCCCAGCTGATCCCGCTGGAATGGGTATGGCCGGAGTAGTAGGCGGAGGAGCTCGATCCATCGTGATGGAGCCCGAGCTGATGCCCGGCCTCGTGGCTGGCACTTTCGGCGGCGGCATTGGCACCGGTGTTGAAGACCCAGCACATCTGGTTGACCGCGTGTCCGAACGACCCCGTGTAGGCGATGCCGCCGGCGTTGCCATACCAAGCTTTGGTCGGTGTCAGGATGACCATGCAGCGGTTGCGGGAGGCGGTCGAGTCGAAGACGGCGCGGTCCGTAGTGACGTTCACCTGGAAGGGGCGGTAGTCCTCGGCGACGGTCTCCCAGATTTCGTGGATGGCGCTCGGGGCCGGGAACGCCTGGGCGACGATGGGCGCGCCACCGGTGTAGTGGGCGTTCCAGGAGGTGCCCGACACGGTCTCGCCGTCGAAATCGAGGTAGATCACTTTTGTGGCTCCGGGATGGCTTTGGAGCAGGGGAATGCCGGAGGCATTCTGGCTGCTCGGCTGCGAGAGCGCCGAGAGAATTTCCTGAGGCGGGGCGGGCAGCCCGGCGACGAGGCGGCCGGATTCGGGCCGGGCGCAGATCATGCGGCCGAGGGGACGTCGCTCGACGAGAAGCGTTCCATTCCCTCCTGCTTCGAGGGAGAGCGCGGTGGTGGCGCCGTCCCGCATGAGATGGCCGCTGACGGTGCCGTCGGCTTCGCGTTGGAAGTAGGCGACAGCGCCGGGAAAGTCGCGGAGGGCGATGCCGATGGATCGGGTCCCGTCCTCGTGCAGGTACGACATGGTCACGGTGCCGGCGGCGGAAACCGGCTGGGAGAGCTCGACCCGCTGCCCCGGCTTGGCATCGAATGCGGAGGCGAGTTGTTCAGCATCGAACGAAGAGGAATGGCTGGAAAGGAGTGTTTCCCACCCTTCTGCATCGGTCGGAGGAGGGGTGCCATCCGGTGTGGTGGCGAGGGTCGTCGGAGCCGGTTCGGTCTCCTGCTCCGTTCCAGCAGGGACCGCCTCGGAGGAGCGAAGGCGTGGGGACGGGGAGGATTCGCTCGCGGGGTGGCGAGGTTCCAGAAGCACCCAGAGGGAAATCGCTCCAACCAGGCAGAGGGACAGGAGTTTGGGGAATGTTCGTTGCATAACGTCCGAGAGGCCCGCCAAGGAGCCCGATGCGCGGAGAGGTTCCTCGGAATTCTCGTATATGCAATTGAAAAACCATAATAATCATAAATATAATAATCATAAGTTTTGAACCGCCGAAATATCAATGTTCAGCAGTGGGAGGAGCTGGGTGAAAAACGCTGGCTGAAAAACGCATGGTTCCAAAAAAAAGCCGCACGCCCCGCTTCCCGGCAGTCGGGAGAGGGCGTGCGGCTGGAGGTGTTCGAAGCCAGGAGGTAGGGCGCGGTCCGCCTCGTTACTTCTGTTTTCCTTTCTTGGTGAGAATCGCTTCGGCGCGGTCGAATTTGGATTGGTCCGAAGTCGATTTCGCGGTGATGGAGAAGGAATGCTGGCGGCGCTGCTTCGAGGCTTTCGCCTTGCCTTTGGCCTGGTCGACCACTGTGATGGCAACCTTGGCCTGGGGTGCGAGATTGGCGCGGAAGGTGCCGGCGCGGAGGGATCCCGTGACGTTGGCGCCTCGTGACGTCGCCCGTTTCGACTGGCGCGGAGCGGCGAAGAGGCGGGAGCGCCCTGTCAGGACGTCGGTGGCGTTGCCGTCGTTTCCGATGGCAAAGTGGATCTTGGTCTTTCCGCTTTTCTTCGTCGTGACCGGAATGCGCAGAGTCTGTCCGTTGCCTCCGGAATAGACATTGTTCCCGCGTTGAACATTGGGTTTCTTTCCGACGGTGACATCGGGTTGGACGGTTGCCGCCGCCGCTGGCTCCGGCTTGATCTCGACGACCATGTACCTGTCGAGTCCGATCAGTTGAAACGTCGAAGTCAGGGTGTATCCGACCAACGAGCCGAGGTCGAGTCCGACGGCGGAAATGACGGCGTCGTTCAGTTCCCCCACGATGTCGCCGAGGGAGAAGCTGTCTCCACCTCCTCCTCCGAGAATGGGGCCGAGCAGCCCACCCAGAAGACCGTCCAGAAGTCCCGAGAGTCCGGGGATCAGATCGAGGTCGTCCAAGGAGAGGATATCGTCGCCAATTCCGATCAAGCCGAGGAGCCCCGCCCCATCGTCTTGGAGCAGATTGCTGAGTTGGATCGGCAGGGCGAAGGAGTCGTCGGTCGCAGGATTCCCGTCGGGATCGACCAGGAGAACCACCACCGGATCCGTGCCGGAGAGGTCGAGAGGCAACTCGATCAGGAGCTTGTCGAGAGCACCCAGGGCGAGGGGCTCCTCGTGGATGGCGATGAGGTTCCCCAGATCGAGCGAGCCAAGGTCGATCCCGTCGAAAGGCGAGCCTTGGGCTCGCAGAGAGATCCCAGGCAGGGCGAGCATGGAGGCAACGACCGCCGAGAGGAGGAATTTCCCCGCGGCAGATCTGTGGACGACAAGGTGAGAGCCTTGTTCGGTGGTGCCGCGCACGGCGGCTGGATCGGTGGTGTTGGTTGGATTCATGGTCAGGTGTTTCGAGTCAACGTCCGAGATTATAATTTTCATAATGAAAGCACAATAAAAATTTATGAAAATTAGAAAATAGCGTGTCTTATTTGGATAATTTCATGATTTCTAGACTATCTTCCGTTGACAGCTTTCAAGCTTGGCAAGCTTGTTTCGCAGCGGTCGTCAAGGCGTGTGTCTTGGTGAATCCGCCTTGAATTCCGCGTGCCCTTTTCGATACTCCCGCATGTCCCGAACCCGCGTCGCCGAAATCCTGCGCAGTGAAACCTCCCCCGGCGCTGTCGTCGTGAAGGGCTGGGTGCGGACGAAGCGCGAGGCGAAGGCCTTCTCCTTTCTCGAGCTCAACGACGGGAGCTGTCTCGCGAACCTCCAGGTCGTCGCCGACGCGGCGTTGCCGGAATACGGCGCGGCGGTCGTCCCTGCCCGCACTGGGGCCGCGCTGGAGGTCGAGGGGACCGTCGTTCCTTCGCAGGGCCAGGGCCAGCGCTGGGAGCTGCGGGCGACCCGCGTCGTGCTGGTCGGTGCCGCGCCCGAGGACTACCCCTTGCAGAAAAAGGGACATTCCGCGGAGTTCCTCCGCTCCATCGCCCACCTGCGTCCCCGCACCAACCTCTTCGGCGCGGTCTTCCGCATCCGCAGCCGCATGGCCTACGCGATCCACCGCTTCTTCCAGGAGCGGGGTTTCGTCTACGTCCACACCCCCATCATCACCGCCTCGGACTGCGAAGGGGCGGGCGAGATGTTCCGCGTCGCGACCATGGACGGAGAGCGGTTCCGCACCGGCGACGAGGAATTCTTCGGCCGGCCGACCTACCTCACCGTCAGCGGACAGCTCGAGGGCGAGACCTTCGCCTGCGCCCTGTCGAACATCTACACCTTCGGCCCGACCTTCCGCGCGGAGAACTCCAACACCACGCGGCACGCGGCGGAGTTCTGGATGGTCGAGCCCGAGATCGCTTTCTGCGACCTCGAGGGCGACATGGCGCTGGCCGAGGCGATGGTGAAATTCCTCGTCTCCGACGCCCTCGAATCCTGTGCCGAGGACCTCGATTTCTGCAACCGATTCGTCGACAAGGGATTGATCGGGCGGTTGCAGTGCGTGCGCGACCGGCCCTTCGAGCGCATCTCCTACACCGAGGCGGTCGAGCGGCTGCTCGCGAGCGGAGAGACCTTCGAATATCCCGTCGCCTACGGGCGGAACCTCCAGTCCGAGCACGAGCGCTACCTGACCGAGCGGCATTTCCGCTGCCCCGTCACCGTCCATGGCTATCCGAAGGAGATCAAGCCCTTCTACATGCGCCGGAACGACGACGGCCAGACCGTCGCGGCGATGGATCTGCTCGTGCCCGGCATCGGCGAGATCGTGGGCGGCAGCCAGCGCGAGGAGCGGCTCGAGGTGCTGTCCGCGAACCTGCGCGAGCAGGGACTCGACGAAGCCGACTACGGCTGGTATCTCGACCTGCGGCGCTACGGCACCGTTCCCCACGCGGGTTTCGGGCTCGGCTTCGAGCGGCTTCTCATGTTCGTGACCGGCGTGGGCAACATCCGCGACGTCATTCCCTTTCCCCGTACGCCGGGATCGGCGGAGTTTTGAAGCGGAAGAAAGATGATAGTTGAGAGTCCCGGAATCAGCTCTACCTCCATGCGCCCCGTTTCCCGTCTCTGCCTCCTCCTCTTCGCCGTGGGTATTCTGTCGCTCCCGGGAGCACTCGTCGCCGCGCCGCCCGTGATCCTCATCGATCCCGGCCACGGAGGCGCTGCCGTGGTCGGCAGCCTCGACCAGCGCAGCAACAGTTCGCCGAACAACGCGACCTCGCCCGGCGGGCTGAAGGAGAAGGACCTGACCCTCGAGTTCAGCTTGATCCTGAAGGAGGAGATACTCAAGGAGGCCGACCGGCAGGGCCGCGTCCTCGGCGTCCTGCTGACGAGGGAAAGCGATGTGAACCTCGACTTCATCGAGCGCGCGACGATCTGCGACCGCCCCGACACCGCCTGCGTCGTGAGCATCCACTTCAACGCCGGCGGCGGAGGCAGCGCCTCGGGCAGCCTCGCCCTGATCGCCGCGAAGGAGCGCAATCCCGACTACGAGACCGACCGAGCCTTCGCCCTCGGCCTCTCCGCCGCCTGCTCGAAAGGAGTGCGCGAACATCTCCCCGCCTCGAAGGACCGCGGCGTCATCCACGACGGCCATCTCCACGGCGGGCGTGGCTCGAACTTCTTCTTCCAGCTCCAGCGCCGCGCCCACCTGAAGGGCAAGCCGAAGTGCTTCCTCGAGGTCGAGTTCATCGACAACCCGGCCGTCGAGAAGGCGCTGCTCACCGGCGACCGCGCCGCGAAGTTCCGCACCATCGCCGCATCGGTCGCCGCGTATCTCGTGACGGCGGTGCCTTGAGGGGAAAAATCCGAAGCTCGAAATCCGAACTGGGTTGGACCGCTGATGGACGCTGATCTTCGCTGAGGATTCCGGACAAACAATCAGCGGGAATCAGCGGTCGCTGGAGGCCACTCTTCACAATCCGGGCGTCAGATGCCTTCCTTCCATTTTTTTGCCCCAAATTTTTTTGCCCTTCCCTCTGTCACGATGGAATGGGGCAAAAAGATTGTGGGGTAGAAAGATTTCCCGACAGCTACGCCCCAACTCGGCGCCCATCAGCGTTCACCGGAGGCTCCCATTTGGATTTCGAGCTTCGGATTTCTGGCCTCCAGTTTCGGAACGTGCTTGCGCAAGGCACTTCCAACCAGCAAGATAACGCCAATGGTCCGCTTCCTTTCCTCTGTCTGTCCCACTTTCTTCGCCGCGCTGGCGCTTCTGGCCTGCGCCGCGACTACCGTGTGCGCCGAGACACCGGGTGACGTGGATCTATCCTTCGAGACCGGTTCGTCGGTCGATGGTGCCGTCTATGCCGTCGTATCGGCGGGGGACGGGAAGGTCTACATCGGCGGGGCGTTCACTTCTGTCCGCGGTGTGCTGCGCAACCGCATCGCGCGGCTGAATGCCGACGGTAGTGTGGATGCGACTTTCGACCCCGGCACCGGTGCGAACGGCATCGTCCGTTGCCTTGCGTTGCAATCGAATGGGAAGATACTGATCGGGGGCGAGTTCGGCAGCTACAATGCCTGGTCGCGCAACTACATTGCACGGCTGAATGCCGATGGCAGTTTCGACACGAGCTTCTTCGCCCCCGGTGCCGGTGCGAACGGCGTCATCCAGACTCTCGCGTTGCAGTCGGACGGGAAGGTGCTGGTCGGGGGGATTTCACCAGCTACAATGACGTGCCACGCCACATTGCGCGTCTGAACGCCGACGGCAGCCCCGACCTCTCCTTCGACCCCGGTGCCAGCGCGAACAGAATCGTCTATTCCTTGGCATTGCAGCCGGATGGCAAGGTGCTCATGAGCGTCGATTCCCCCAGCTATGACGGCGTGCCGCGCTACTGCATGGCCCGTCTGAACGCGGACGGAAGTTTCGATACGGTCTTCGACCTCGGCACCGGAGTAACCAATAGAGTTTATTCCCTCGCGTTGCAGCCGGACGGGAAGATTCTGGTTGGGGGAACTTCACTAGCCACGATTTCAGCAGCTACGATAGAGTGCAGAACCGTCATATCGCACGTCTGAACGTGGATGGTAGCTTCGATACTGATTTTGGTCGCGGAATCGGTGCGAGCGGCAGCGTTCTTGCCTTCGTGTTGAAGCCGGACGGGAAGGTTCTGATCGGGGGCGGTTTTACCAGTTACGACGGTAAGTTGCGCGGTGGCATCGCGCGTCTGAACGTCGACGGCAGCCTCGATACTTCCTTCGACCCCGGCACCGGCGCGGATGGCAGCGTCCATACTCTCGCGTTGCAGTCGGACGGGAAGATGCTGATTGGGGGCAGTTTCACAAGCTACGACGGCGTGTCGCGCAACCGCATCGCGCGTTTGAACACCGATGGCAGTCTCGACACCAGTTTCGATCCCGGCAGCGGTGCGAACAATCACTATGTCCAATCCCTCGCGTTGCAGCCGGACGGGAAGGTGTTGGTCGGCGGTTGGTTCACTAGCTACAACGCCACGCCACGCAACCGCATCGCGCGTCTGAACGTCGACGGCAGCCTCGATACTTCCTTCGACCCCGGTACCGGTGCGAATGACTGGGTCCAATCCCTGGCGTTGCAGTCGGACGGGAAGGTACTGGTCGGGGGTAACTTTACCAGCTACAACGGCACGGGCCGCAACTGCATCGCACGTCTGAATGCGGATGGCAGCCTTGATACTTTCTTCGACCCCGGCACCGGCGTGAACAGCGGCGTCTTTTCCCTTGCGTTGCAGTCGGATGGGAAAGTGCTGGTCGGAAGCTCATTCACTAGCTACAATGGTGTGTCGTGCAACAGCATCGCGCGTCTGAACGTCGATGGCAGTCTCGACTCCACCTTCGACCCTGGCTCCGGAGCGAATGGTGACGTTTATTCTCTCGCATTGCAGGCGGACGGTAGGTTACTCGTCGGGGGCATCTTCACCAGCTACGACGGCCTACCACGCAACTATCTCGCTCGCACCCACAACGATCCGGCCAGCCAGAGCCTGACCGCCACCGGTATTGACCGCGTGGAATGGCTGCGCGGAGGCTCCGCCCCGGAGGTGGCACAGGTGGTCTTCGAGCGATCCGGCGACGGCGTGGTGTGGACCCCGCTCGGCACCGCCACCCGCGTCCCCGGCGGCTGGGAGCTGACCGGCTTGAATCTGAGGGGCGAGGGCCATCTCCGCGCTCGAGGTCGCGTCACGGGTGGCCAGTACAACGGCAGCTCCTCGTTCATCGAGCAGACAATCCCCTACAGCTTGCTTCCCGAAATCACCATCCGCGGCAACGGAACCGACATTGCCAACGGCGACGACACTCCCGATTCGGCGAACCACACCGCCTTCGGCGACGCCCCCGTGCCGGGTGAGCCAGTGGTGCGCACCTTCACCATCGCCAACACGGGCGAGGCGGACCTCGAACTCACCGGCGATCCCCTCGTCGAACTCGACGGCAGCCCCGCTTTCTCCCTCATCTCGCCGCCCGCCTCCGCCACCCTCGCGCCCGGCGGCACGCAATCCTTCCAGATCGCCTTCGCCCCGTCCACCTCGGGCCCGCACTTCGCCACGGTCCGCATCGCCAGCGACGGCGGGGACGGGAGCCCCTTCACCTTCGCCATCGGCGGCACCGGTGTCCTCGCCGACACCGCCGTGACCTTCGCCGGCGGTCTCGCCGTGATCGGGCGGACGATCCTGCCGGGCGAGCTGCACCGCTTCCAGCTCTCCCTCGACGGGCCGAGGATGCTGTCGGTCGTCACCACCGGCGGGGCCGCGCTGTGTGCCGACCTGCGCGATGGGTCGGGCCATCTCGTGGCGAGCTTCGGGAACGGCGGCGACCTGGATTTCCGGGGAGCGCTCCTCGCGGGGAGCTACGTGCTGGAGATCCACCGCCAGCCCGGCGAGGACCCGGCGCAGGACTACGAGCTGACCCTCGATACCAGTACGGTGGCCTCGGTCCGCCCCGAGGTGGTGGTGGGGACCACACCCACGAGCCTGACAGGCAAGCTCGCGACGGTCGTCTCGAAGAAGGTGCGCCCGTTGAAGGCCCACGCGCGGGTCGCCAACCGCGGCAACCTGCCCGATGCGCTCGCGGTGCGGGCAGGGAAGGGGAATGCCCTCTGCAGGGAAGGGGAATGCCCTCTTCAAGGTGGTCTGGCTCGCACCGGGCAACGCGACGGCGGCGCTGACGGCGGGGCGCTACCGCACCGCCACTCTCGGCGAGGGAGCGGGCTCGTCGATCCAAGCGACGGTGAAGCCGAACAAGAAGAAGCTGACGAAGAAGAAGGCCAAGCTCCAAGTGATTCAGAAGAAGACGCTGAACCTGCCGGTCTCGGTGTGGTCGGTCTACGATCCGGCGTTGAAGGATGCGGCGACGATCCGGGTGAAGACGAAATAGGAGTCAGGAGCTGGAAGCTAGGAGTCAGGAGCGGGGCTACTGGAGGGGGACTTTTCAAGTCCCCGCCGCTGGATGGGGGCCAGTAGGCTCCTCTCCGGGGGCTCCGGAGGCAGGGGTAGGAAAATTAGGGGTAGGAAAATTCCAGAGGAGAAAACCCGGCGTAAAAATCGGTTTCGTGGGACCGCTGATCTTCGCGGATACTTCTGGACGCAAAGCCATCAGCGAAGATCGGCGCCAATCAGCGGTCGCCGGAGGCCCCTATTCGGCTTTCGAGCTTCGGATTTCTACTTCGCCACCGCCATCGCCTCCCTCGCATTCGCCTCGATCTGCTTCCAGTCCTTCGCTTGGACCCGGTCGCGCGGCGCGATCCAGCTTCCGCCAACGGCGGCGACGAGGTCGGAGTCGAGCCAGATGCGCAAGTTGCCGAGATGGATGCCACCGAGGGGAATGAACTTCGGTCCGAGATGGGCGAAGGGCGCGGCGATGTTCTTGAGGTGGGCAAGCCCGCCGGCGGATTCGGCGGGGAAGAACTTCAACAGACGGCAGCCCTCGCGGATCGCGAGATCGACGTCGGTGGGGGTCATCACGCCGGGACCGAAGGGCAGGCCCGCCTCGGCGGCACGGCGGACGACTTCGGGATTGATGCCCGGCGACACGCCGAACTCGGCGCC